>JASFUN010000105.1:0-6130 GCA_050050255.1 Anaerolineales bacterium
CTGGATCAACGCCACGCTGAAGGATAACGAGATCCACCTCCTGTCGGAGATCCACATCGGCGTCGCCGTAGCACGAGAGGATGGACTGATCGTTCCCGTACTGCGTGATGCTGACAAGAAGACTCTTTACGAAATTGCGGGAGAATTAGATGAGATTGCGGAGCGGGCGAAACAGGGTGCGCTAAAGCCAGAGCAAATATCCGGAGGCACATTCACAGTCTCGAATCTCGGCATGTTTGGCATCGATCAGTTCAACGCCATCATCAATCCACCCGAAAGCGCCATCCTCGCAGTGGGACGTATCAGGCGTGAGGTTGTCCCGGATGAGGACGATTCGTTAACCGTTAGGTCTATGATGCGTATGACACTTTCATGTGACCACCGCGTCATCGATGGTGCCATCGGGGCTCAATTCATGGCTGACCTGTCCGCCGCCCTGGAAACACCGGCTTTGCTCCTGACTTGACGGTCAGGGCAGATCTTTCGTTGAGAACCAGGGCACTCGTGCTTTAGACACCTCCAGCGACCTGAACCCATCCGCATGGATTGGCTCAAATCGACCTTATTGGCCTCGAGCCGCCATCAAAGAAGTTGCTTGCACGATGGTGCCGATCGAGCAGTCGCTTGTGATAAAACAGCGCCCTCCCCGATCAAGAATGGCATGTACAGTTTGATTTGGAACCAAAAGAGCCGGACTTTCGATGATTGCTTTTCGGAAGCGAGGTTCCGTTAAAAGCTACTGAGCAATGGCGGACTTGTGAAAAAGGCTTCTATCTACAGGATTATTTCTGACGGGTAAATGATCCCTGCTGAACATTGCGTCGATGTCCTCCCAACGTCTGCAATGTGAAGAGGCTCATGATCCAGATGAATTCAGGAACAGCCCGGAACGATGCCAGCTGGTTTTCTGTATCCTTTTTCCGCGGCATCCTACCCGCTACAATGTGGGCAATCTCTCGTTACGTCATATAATTTGATGGCGCCTTCAAATGGTTATCGTGGCTGGCAATAGCAGGCCAAGGAGCAATGCAATGATCGAACTTTCCGGAATACCCGCCTCACCCGGTATCGCTTCAGGACCGGTTTTCCGCATGGTGGAACAAGAGATCACTGTAGATCAAAAATCGATTGGCGATCCTGACGCCGAGATCGATCGACTGGATCATGCCCTGGCCAAAGCGAAAAGCCAGATCAAGGAGCTAAAAAGCAAGGTCGAACAGGAAGCATCTGCGGATGAAGCCGCCATATTCGAAGCTCACGCGATGTTCCTTGATGATCCCGCCCTCGTCGACACCGCACGCAAGAGAGTTAAGTCTGAGAACATCAACGCGGAAGCAGCTTTACTCAGCGCTTCCGAAGAGCTCGCCAAACAGCTCGAAGCCATGGAAGATGACTACTTCCGCGCTCGGGCGGCTGATGTCCGTGATGTAGTCAATCGGGTGATTCGCATCCTGCAGGGCGTCGATGAACTGGACCTCTCCAACCTTGATGAGCCTTCGATCATTCTGGCGCGCGATCTAACCCCCTCCGACACTGCCCGGCTGGACAAAGAATTAGTACTTGGATTCTGCACCGCCGAAGGAGGCCCCACATCGCACACTGCCATACTCGCGAAAGCCCTCTTCCTCCCGGCGGTCGTAGGAGTCGGCGCGGAAATCCTGAGCGCAAAAACCGGAGAGTTGATGATTTTGAATGGCGAGGACGGGACGGTGACCCTGGACCCAGACGAGGAGCAGTTACAAGCCTCCAGAGCAGCTCAGGCCGCCTTCAAGGAACAGTCGGAGGCTCTCCTGGAAAGCGCAAGCCAACCGGCTGTAACCCTGGATGGGCACCATATCGAGGTGGTCGCAAACGTTGGGAATCCCTCCGATACAAGCCTGGCACTCGCACAGGGGGCTGAGGGCATCGGGCTGCTGCGCACAGAGTTTCTCTACCTTGACCGAGATACGTCTCCAAATGAAGAGGAACAATTCGAAGCCTACGATTCGATCCTCGACCTGATGGGGACAAAGCCGGTTGTTGTTCGAACGCTCGACGTTGGCGGCGACAAGGAGCTTCCTTATCTCGATCTGGGATCTGAGACCAACCCTTTCCTCGGTTGGCGTGCGATCCGCATGTGTTTAGATCGACCGGATTTCTTCAAGATCCAATTAAGAGCACTCCTGCGGGCAAGCCCAGGTCACGACCTGCGAATCATGTTCCCGATGATCGCGACCCTCGATGAAGTTCGCCGCTCAAAGGCTGTGCTGGAAGAAGCGCGCCAGGAGGTCATTGCGGCAGGACATGAGGTCGCCGAGCATATCCAGGTCGGGATCATGGTTGAGATCCCTGCTGTTGCGGTTCAGGCCGATTTGTTTGCAAGGGAGGTAGATTTCTTCAGCATCGGGACGAACGATCTCACGCAGTACACCATGGCTGCCGAGAGGACGAACGAGAAGGTCGCACACCTGGGAGATGCAACAAGCCCGGCCATCCTACGTCAGATTGATCGCGTGATCCGTGCGGCACACGCGCAGGGGATCTGGGTTGGGCTATGTGGTGAATTAGCCGGCGATCCAAACGCTATACCGGTCCTGCTAGGGTTGGATTTGGATGAGTTCAGCATGTCCCCGATTTCCATCCCCCGGGCAAAGGATGTTCTACGTGCATGGTCAACGGAAGACGCACGCATCCTGGCAGAAGAGGTGCTGGACCTGGACTCTGGCCAGGCTGTGCGAGCTCGGGTGCGAGAACGCACAACCCAGGTCTCGACGTGATCCCGTACAAGGCGAATCATCGATCACTGACATTTTCGGAGCATTTACTTTCAGCCATGAATAGAAGCCAAGCGCTCACCTGACCTTGAAAGCATCGGTGTCACTATGAAGTTATCGCAGCTGCGGCAGGCGATCGTCTCTTGCGCTCGGGATGCGCTGCAGCAGAATCTTGTCCAGGGGACGAACGGCAACTTCAGCGCGCGCGATCCAGATTCAAAGGTCATCGCTGTGACGCCCAGTGCGGTTAGCTATGACCTCCTGGAAGCTGACCAGGTCGTGTTGGTCAACGTTGATGGCGAGATCATCGAGGGCCATCTTCGACCGACCAGCGAATTAAAGATGCATCTGGCCATATATCAAGCCCGTGATGATGTCCAGGCTGTCGTTCATACACATGCCCCCTTCTCTCTCACCTTCGCTGCTGCGGGAACCCCGGTTCGCATCGCCGTAACGGAAGCCGCTCACGTGCTTGGGAATAACGTTCGGGTTGCACCATACTTCAAACCCGGGTCGGCTGAATTGGCCGTTGTCATCGCTGGCAACCTCGGCCAGGACTCTGCGATCCTGCTCGAACGACACGGCTTGGTCACTGTGGGGACTACCATCCAGCAAGCTGCACAGGCTACAATGGCTGTTGAAAGCGCTGCCCGCACAATACTATATGCCAAGCTGGCAGGCATTGAGCTTAAATATTTTTCGTCCCGGGAGCTCAAAGATCTTCACAAAGACTATCAATTACACTATCATCCTTATGCATCGAATCAGAGGGATCGAACGGACTCATAGGACGGGATAATTCGACTTGGCCAACGAAGGTGTGCATCTCAAGTGGAGCGGGAAAAAGCAGTTCATTGGGACGGATAGCGGCAATCATTCCATCGTGATCTCCTCCCACGATCCGGAGAACCACACTGGCATGAAACCCTCCGACTTACTCTTGATCTCACTGGCGTCTTGCAGTGCGTACGATGTCGTCGAGATCATACAAAAGAAGAAAATCGATCTAAAAACAATGGAAATCCAGGTCAAGGCCGAGCAGGATGAGGACCCTCCCTGGACTTTCCGACAAATCCGACTCTTATTTAAATTTTCGGGTCGAGGACTGAACGACAAGGCCGTCAAACAAGCGATCGATCTGGCGGTGAATTCATATTGTTCGGTTGCGGCCACAATTTCAGGAAAGGCTGAAATCCTCACTTCATATGAGATCCTGCCTGTTAGCCACGGTCGGGAACCCGACTCCTGACGGGCAAACAAACAGGGTTTTTTAGAACCCAGATAGCGACTCGTTACCGGTCCGGATCATCGATGCAACCATGTGTACAATGCATCGACCACCGAAACCAACCCATACCTGCGGAGGTCCCTAATTGATGGAGACATTACATATCGTCGTTAAACACGAAGTTGGGTTACATGCCCGTCCGGCAGCAAAATTCGTCGAAACGGCTAGCGGTTTTGACTCCGAGATAAGCGTCAAGAACCTCACGGAGGACAAAGGGCCGGTAAACGCGAAGAGCATCCTGAGCATCCTCACCCTGGGAGTTCAGCAGAATTGCGAGATCGAAATCGAAGCGGATGGTGTCGATGAGAAAGAAGCCGTTGATGCGCTTAAAGCCCTCATCGAAGATAATTTTGGGGAATAAACAGTCGGCAGTTTATAGGCTGCCGGCTTCTGTGGAATAACCCACAAGCTAACAAAACCATCTGAAATAGTGGAACTCGTCGCTCTCCTGCTGCGCCCGAACCGATGCACAGGCGACAGCCTTGCATCTACTACTTCTCAAACCGCTCGCGAAACAGCAGCCCGATCTCTGCGATCGAACCAATCACTTCATCTGCTTCAGAAAAATCTGCAGATTGCATTTCGTGCGAGGGAACCGCATAACACGTCAAACCGGCAGCCTTCGCAGCTTTAACACCTGCCGGCGAATCCTCAAGCACTAGCGCACTACCCGAGTCGATTTCAAGACATCGCAACGCGTCCTCATACACGTCGGGGGCTGGTTTGCCCTCAGCTACGTCTTCGCTAGATCGAACACATTTGAAGAAATTGGATAGCCCCAGGCTTTCCACAACGGCTGTGACGTAATCGCGCGGGCTGTTCGAAGCGACCGCCTTGGCGATGCCTCGCTCCTGGAGCAGCTCCAGGAGTCCGACCAACCCCTTGACAGGCTTCACCTTCGCGCACATCAATTTTGTGCGTCGTCTCCAGTATTCTTCCAGGATTTCCTCTTCACTCAAAGGCAGCTCCAGCGCGGAACGGAGGTGGCGAACGCCAAAAATGGGCGTATGGCCGATCACCTGCCTGTAGAGTTCTTCGCTGATCTCGCGATCGTGCTCAGCGGCCAGCTCGCGCCACACCTCCAACGCAATCGGTTCGCTGTCGATCATCAATCCATCCAGATCAAATATGACTGCAGACCAATTCATCCCTATTTCCGATCATTACCAAAGCCACAATACCTGTCCTGAGGAATGCGCACCTCATCGAGTGCTTGTCCATCCCCTGCAGCGGATAAAAACGGATTCCGAGGGGGCAGCACATGACCCGGGCAAGGTATTTCTGGCCGCCGTAAACATCGGGGCGCAAGGTCAGGATGGGCTAGCCAGCCCCGTCCCGCACCTGTTCGACCTTAAAGGGTTGCCCACCCTCCCCGTAGTAGTGATGCAGATCCCTCTGCGGGAATGGGATCTCGATTCCTTCTTTAAGCAGCGCGTTGTACATAGCAGTATTCACCCGATCGAACATGCGGCGGGTATCCTCATACGTATCCAACCACCAGCGCACCCTGAAGATCAGCGCCGAATCACCGAACTCCAGGAAGAGCGCCTCCACGGGGTAATCATCCAGCACCCCGTCCACGCCTCGCACAGCGTCGATGATCGTCTCGCGGGCATGCTCGAGATCTGTGCCATAGGAGACTCCGACGTGGATCTCAATTCTATATGTCGTGTCGGGGTAAGAGTGATTCACGATCAGGCTTTTACCGATAACCGAATTCGGGATGATGACCATGCGGTTATCGCGTGTGCGGATGCGGGTGCTGCGCAAACCGATGTCTACGACGTCACCCCACGTATTGAGGTCCTGTATCTCAATGCGATCCCCGATCCGGTAGGGACGGTCAACCATGATCACGAACCCGGCGATCGTATCGGCCAAGGTCTCCTGGGCCGCCAAGGCAACCGCCAATGACCCCACCCCGAGGGTTGTGACCAGCGCGCTGATATCGGCCTCGAAATGGCCCAGCATGATGATCAACGCGATCATCACCAGGACAATCTGCATTAATCGCCGGAAGAATGGGATCAGCTGGTTGTCGAGATCTGTCTCTGTGCGCTCCGAGATTTCTTCCTGATACCAGCGGGAT
>JASFUN010000106.1:0-6119 GCA_050050255.1 Anaerolineales bacterium
TGGCGCGAGATCATTTTCGCCATGGGCCTGGCATTCTCATTAGGCGGGGATGTCTTCTTGATGCTTCCCTCCGATCAATTCATCAAGGGGCTCATTTCGTTTCTGCTTGCACAGATCGCCTACATTATCGTTTTCAACGGTGAGGGAATCCTCGTGAACCTCGCAACGATCTTGATGGCAGTTGCGATCACCTTGATCGCAGCTCCTGTGATTGGCTCGATCGTCAAGGCGTTAAGGGAGGCGAACCGCAACCGCCTGGTCGTCCCCGTTTTGGTTTACGGCTTCTTCCTCAGCCTGATGTTCTGGTCGGGAGGCGCATCCCTTTACCGGCCTGGCTGGACGAAACTGAGCGCAGGGCTCACGGCTCTCGGGGCTGCAGCTTTCTTCTTATCGGACAGCATCCTGGCCTGGGATCGCTTTGCCTCCCCGATTAAACGTGCCCGCTTGCTCACGATGTTTACATACCACCTTGCACAATTCGCGCTTACCTTTGGGATCCTGCTGCATTGGGGTTTTCTTTAGGGAGTAACACTTTGCAAACGGGCGTTCATGCGAGGCAGTACGTGCTGTTGTCGTCTGTCTTTATCCTTATAACGCAGGGCAATTTCCACGCAGCTGCATAACGACATCCAGATGAACGAGTTACGCCTACTGTTTGACAGCCCCAATCCATCGCGGATTAAGCGAGGCGTGTGATGCACCTGCTGATCAGATCTGCGTAAAGTTCTCTTCTTCGACCGATTGCCAGGTGTCACCTTCGGGCATTCGCAGGTAGGCCGCCAGCAGCGGGTGGACGGACTGCACCATCTCAGCCATGCGCAGGGCGATCCTGCGGATGGAAAAGTGGGCATTTTTCTCCGCGCGCAGTTCGCAGAAATGAAAAACCTCACGCAGGTTAAGGGTCATCAGCACCCGGCGGTTAAACCCGTTCGGAACCAAATAGGCAGCGACGTGTGGATTCCACCCCGCCAGTTTATCGTAGGCATCCGCTGCCTGAGCCATCGCTTCCCGGTAGCTTCCCTCGAAGCCAGCCTGGGTGATCTTCTTCGGCACGGCATAGCCAAGGTCGGCGCGCAAGAGCTGCGGCGTCTGCGTCATCATGCGATGTCGTTTGAGCTCAAAATAGGCGCCCTGATCCATGATCGCATCGAAGGTGTAAACAGCATGTTCAACCGCACGAAGGGGCACATCGAATCGCCCCAGACGCCCCAGCAACGCATGCGCCAACGCCTTTTGACCCTGCGCGTCGAGCGTGCGAACATGCCGGAGGGCAGCTTCGAATGACGAGCCGCCGTTCGAATAGAGCGCAGCCGCCAGCACACGCGCTTCGGCCGAATCGTCATAAGCAATCAACTCCAACATCTCACCGCCTGCTTCCACAGGGAGAACCTGAGCTATCCGCTCGAGTTCTTCTTCGGTTTCAATCTTGTATGGGACCTTCTCGGCATATTTGACTAACGTTGGGGTCTCGAGCTGGGCGACGTCTTTAACTTGTCCTCCAATGGAGCGCACCTCCTCAAGCGGGTGCGAAAGCATCTTGCGAATAGCGTGTTCGAACACCCGCGCGTTGGCAGTCATACCGACATTGGCTAGCGCAGCGGCCGGCAGCAGGTAGCGGCAGGCGTCCACATAATGCGAGCGGATGCGGCCATCCCAGCGCTTCTCACTCTCATCATCACGTTGCGGGAATTGCTGCTGTACTACCGCTTTCACCGGGTCGAGCGATTCCTGGTAGGCGTTGAAGAGCGCATCGCAGGTCTCTGTATACAGCTCTTCGTATGGGGTGCCATGCACCTCCTCCGGCACGTAATAGCCGTTCAAATCCCATTTCTGGTAGCGGGTGGACTTCTCCGTATAGGAAGCCAGCCGATTGGATTCGATGCTTTCAATAGCCAGGCGCGAGACGTTTTCGAACGCGATGTGCAGCACCGCGTGCTCCGCCACGGAGGCGTGTCCATAGCCCACAACCCATTTCTCGTGGAACCTGGATGATGCCTCATCGCTCAACTCGGCGGCGATCTCACGGAAAGACTGCGGCGAACGCGAGGTCTTTGCGAATGTCACCGCGATCGTCTCCGGGCTGAGCTTTTTAGGTCGCAGCAGGTAGATATCGCGTTTAAACGCCTCCGTCATCGTCAGCCTCCAATCTAGAATCCAGGATCGCTCGCGCCCTGTTGATATCCCTGGAGATGCGCGCTAGCAGAGCCTCAGCGTTGGCAAACTTGCGTTCGTCCCGCAAGCGGGCCACGAACTCCAGTTCCATGTGTTGGCCGTACATGTCTCCCTCGAAGTCCAACAAGTGCGCCTCGACCACCGCCTCCGATTGGTTGTTTTCAAAAGTCGGGCGGATGCCGATGTTCGTTACCGACTTCCAACGTTCGGGAGCGCCGCCGATGCGCGCCAAGCAGGCGTACACGCCCGAGCGTGGATATGCACGTTGTTCCCATATTTCGAGATTAGCCGTGGGGATGCCCAGCCCTTTGCCTCGTCCCGCTCCAGGCACAACTGTCCCGGGTAGAGCAAACGGGCGTCCCAGGTAGGTTTCCACCCGTCCCACGTCTCCAGATCTCAAAGCTTCGCGCACGCGCGTCGAGCTCACCACCTCACCTGCCATGAAAACCGGCGCAACGACATGCAGTTTGAAGCCCTCCTGCGTGCCTTCACGGGCGAGGAAAATTCGATCCCCTTCACGATCATGCCCGAGCGCGAAATCCTCGCCGATCCACAGATCGTTGAAGTTCAACTGCCTGAGAAGTAGTTGGACGAAATCCTTCGCCGAGACTCTGGAAAGCTCTTCGTCGAAGGTCTGCGTGATCACGTAATCGACCCCCAACTCGCCCAGCAGATCAGCCTTCTCTTCCGGTTTTGTAATGTAGAACGCAGGTGTGCGGCCGCGCAGCACGACGGATGGGTGGGGAAAGAAGGTCAGAACAGCAGCCGGGTTGCCCTGCAGATGGGCATGGGAAACCATGCTTTTGACCAACGCCTGATGGCCCACATGGACCCCGTCGAAAGAGCCAATGGTCAGATCACAGCGGTCCAGTTGCAGGTCTGCCAGGTCGTGAATATGCTGCATTGCCAGGGTTACCGTGAGAAAACCTTGCGGGGATGCCAGAGAGTGTTACCTTCAACCGCCTCGAGGATTGCGACGATATCCCCATCCGGGCCTACTGCGCTGGCCATCTCAGACTGCACCTCCCCCATCGGGATGCGGTTGCCATGCGTGACGCGCTTGAGTTCTTCACCGCGTACTTCAATGATGGGAAGTTCTGGAAGCGCCTCAACCGCGCGCCGCAGGTACTGCTGCCATTCGCCGGAGTTGATTGCCATCTCCAGCTGCGTCAAGGGGACGCAGTCTTCCAACGTGAATGGTCCCGCTTTGGTACGTCGCAAATTGGCCAGATGAGCGCCTGTGCTGAGCTGCTCTCCGAGATCGTTCGCGATCGAACGGATGTAGGTTCCCGCAGAACACTCGATGTCAAGCACGAGATCAGGAGGGTTGTAATCCAGGATGCTGAGCTTGTAAATCGTGACCTCGCGCGGCTCCAATTCAATTTCTTCACCGGCTCGGGCGATTTCGTAAGCCTTACGCCCCTTGACCTTGACCGCGCTGTATGCCGGTGGGACTTGCTCGATATCGCCGCGAAAATCGGGCAGCTGCTCCCGTATGTCTTCAATCCTGGGTGCCGCGCCGGTCACCTGCACGAAATCGCCTTCCGCATCAAATGTTTCCGTGCTGGAACCAAAACGGACCACGGCCTCATAGCGTTTGGTTGCGGTGGAGAGAAACTCACTTAATCGGGTCGCAGAGCCAAGGCACAGAACGAGCACACCCGAGGCGCGCGGATCCAATGTCCCTGCATGTCCAACCTTGCGGACACCCGTGCTGTTGCGCACAACACTGACAACTTTGTGAGAAGTCGGACCTATCGGTTTGTCGACCGTGATGAGTCCGAAAGCATTCATGCTATGCCTCCTGCGGAGCGAGCAGGGCCTCCGTCGCAGCCAGGACCTGCGCCTCGACTTCTTCAAGTGTCCCCTCGATCGTCGCTCCAGCAGCTTGTTTGTGACCGCCGCCACCAAAGGCGAACGCGGTCTTCGAAACATCGTATTCTGGAGTCGAGCGCCAGCTCACTTTTACAGAGGACGGCGACTGCTCGACGAACACCAACGCGATCTGAGCTTCATCGATCTTCGAAAGCAAGTTCACCAGATCCGCATCGTCCGACCCTGGATAGCCAACTTCCTTCCGATCTGCGAGCGTCAGGCTTGCCCACACCAACCCATTCGCGCGTTTGATGCGGTTCAAACCCTTGCCCCAATAGTGTACGCTGACGTAACTGCGTTCACTCAAAGTCTTTTCATAAATGTCCGCCAGCGGCGCTCCCCTGCGCATTAACTCAGCGGCTACCTCCATTACCCTTGAAGTCACATTATGCGTCCGGAACCCTATCGTATCCGTGACCAGGCCTACAAGCAGATTTGAGGCCACCGCAGTGTCGACTTCGAAGCCCAGGGCAGGCAGAAAATCGAACAGGATCTGGGTCGTTGAGGCGGCTTTATCGTCCACGATGTTGACTTTCGCAAAATTCGTGTTTGTTGGGTGATGGTCAATTTGAATATCAACCTGCGCAGGGAGGAGCTCCGATGGGAAACCAGACCGGTCGCTATCCGATGCATCAACAAACACCCAGAGGTCAGCAGAATCGGGGAGCTTGCCATTGACCGAATCGGCACCAGGCAGAAAGGAGTAGCGCCTGGGCAGTCCTCCCACCAGATGAGCAGTGCTGTTTTTCCCTGCTTGTTGAAAAGCGGTCACTGTGGCAAGTAAGGAACCGATCGCATCACCATCAGGTCGTTCGTGACTGATCACGGCGATGGAATCGGCCCCTGTAAGCATTTGCTGGACGGCGTCCAGATCACTCTGCTGCAGTATCAACCTGCGGGTCCTCTTTTTGCTCAGAGTTCAGCTGATCGAGCAGTTCTTCGATGCGGGCGCCGCGCTGATAGGAAGCATCCCATCGGAAGCGCAGTTGTGGGAAGCTGCGCAGCTGGATGCGTGCCGCCAGCTCGCTTCGCAGAAAACCACGCGCGCTATCCAGCGCCGCCATAACTTCTTTTCGTCGTTCGTCATCACCCAGGGCGGACACATAAATGGTCGCGTAAGCCAGCTCGCGGTCCAGGTCCACACCTGTTACTGTCACCATGGTCAACCGAGGGTCATGCGCATCTTTCTGCAAGATGAGCGCCAATTCTTCCAGGATCCGATCGCTGATTCGACGAGCTCTGGCTTTACTGGTCATCGACTATGCCTAGATGACTGGGACGGTCTCTTCGGTGAAGCACTCGATGACGTCGCCTTCTTCGAAGTCATCGAAACCGCGCAGCCCGATACCGCACTCGAAACCTTCGCGGATTTCCCGGACATCCTCTTTTTCGTGTCTCAGTGAGGAGACCGGTCCCTCGAAGATGACTTCGCCATCACGGATCACGCGTGCATCGGAATTGCGGCGCAGCTCGCCTTCAATTACGCGGCATCCGGCGATGTTGCCTACCCGCGGGATGCGGAAGACAGCCTGAACTGCGGCTTTGCCCAGTGATACCTTGCGGATCTCAGGCTCAAGCATGCCTTTCAGCGCCTTTTCCACGTCTTCCGTCAGGCGGTAGATGATGTCATAGACGCGGATATCCACACCCTCGGCATCTGCAGTCATCATGGCACCTTGCTCCGCAGCTACGTTGAAGCCGATCACGATGCCGCCAGAAGCTGCCGCCAGCATCACATCGTCTTTGCTGATGTTGCCGGTATCGGCGTGCAGGATGTTGACTTTAATCTCGCCGGCGCTCAGCTCTTCGAGCGAGGAGGTAATTGGTTCAAGCGAGCCCTGCACATCTGCTTTCACTACCAGGCGCAGCTCGGCTACCTCGCCAGCCTGGAACGCTTCGAAGATCTGTTCTAAAGTCTGTGCCGCGACGGGTTTGCGGCTCGCGGTTACCCTTTCTTCGGCTCGCTCCTCAGCGATATCACGCGCTTCTCGATCGCTTTCTACGACCGTAAAGAGTTCACCGGCATTAGGCACATCAGATAGCCCCAGCACCGAAACCGGCATCGAGGGCGT
>JASFUN010000107.1:0-6115 GCA_050050255.1 Anaerolineales bacterium
AGAAACAGGACCAGCGATCGCCAGCCCGATCGGCGCTGCGCCGGCGCTTACGCTGCCCAAGAGAGACATCACGCGCGCCTGGATGTCAGGCTCGACAGTTGACTGCATCACGGCGAAGATTGGACCATTGACCATCGGCATCATCAACCCGACCACCAGGCTTCCAGCAATTGCCAGAATGAGCAGCGATGAAGGTGCCAGGCCAAGCATGAAGGCGCCAATTCCGATCCCGATCAACCCTAAGAAGGTCGTCAAGATCCTGCGCTTGAAGCCTCCCCATGCCCCCAGGATGCCGCCACCCGTAATCACACCGATCCCAAAGGCTGATTCAACCCAGCCCAGCTGAATGGCACCTCCCCCGAAGTAATCCTTGACCAGCAGCGGCAGCAAGGAGAACGCTGGCGCCAGCACGAAATTGATCAGGACCGCCATAAACCCGATGATCAAGAGGCCGGGCCAGCCGATGACATAACGCAAGCCCACTTTGAAATCCTGCCAGACGGTCTCGCGTTTTACGCCTGGATCGAGTGGCTCCCCGGAGCGTTCGGGCTGCGGGATGGGGATGAAAAGGAGCGGGATGATGGCGAACAGCGCAGAGCCGACGTCGACGAGTAAGATGCTCTGGATAGGCAGCAGCGTGAGCAGCAGTGCCCCGAGCGGCGCGGATATGACATTTAAGCCGCCGTTTAGCATCTGGTTGATGCCTTGAATGCGGGTGAGGTGCTCGACCGGTACCATCAGCGAGGTGGAAGCGCTCATGGCGTTGAAGTGGAAGCTGCCCCCCAGGGAGCGCAGGAACATCAGCAGGTAGATATGCCATACTGCGACGATATCGATGGCGAAGAGCACGGCGAGCAGGACCGTCGCCAGTGCGATCAGGCTGTCGGCGACCAGCATGACCACCCTGCGGTTCCAGCGGTCGACGAGTGTCCCGGCGAAAGGCCCGAGCAGGACCTGAGGAAGCATCCCGGCCATAGAAGCGAGCGCTAACACCGTCGCCGACCCGGTTTCGACCGTCAGATACCAGATGAGCGCAAACTGCACCAGCTGGCTGCCGACAAGCGAGATTGCCTGACCGCTCCAGATGGTGAAGAAATGGACTTTCCATGGTTTCCTGTCATTGATTGAGAACTGCGTTGCCATATTGTCGCCTCGAGGTTCTGCTTGGTGATGGTCCACAGGGCCAACGCTTACCAAGTCATTATGTGACATTTTGGTGCGTTGACATTCTATAGACGGACAATCCCGCACTGGCCACCTGGCTAAGTCTTGATTGAAGGAAGTGCTGGACTACTATACCCCAGCCCGCCTCTGATTTCTTGAACACATTTCTGGGGTAGAATCGACCTCTTAGCCCAATTGTAGGGACTGGAAACTCAATCGTGGAGGGAGGCCGCTGCGATGCTGCAGATCACGCAGGAACAATTTGAATCCCGTTTCATCCCGCTGGTCCTGGGTGGTGGGTCGCTGTTGAAGAAGAAGCTTGAGGACCAGCACATCTTGTTTCTGAGCGCGTCGCTCTCGCTTGTGCCTGATCGGCAATACAGCGAGGCGGAATTGAATGAAGCGCTTAAACCCTGGAGTGCTTCGTTCGGTGACGGTTTCAACCTCGACCACGTGTCTCTACGACGCTATCTCATCGATGAAAAGTACATCCTCAGAGACGCAGCGGGCAGCGTTTATAAGCTCAACACCGAATCGCCGCCAGTGACATACGAACAGGCCATCGCAGAACTGGATTTCAAACGGATGCTCGCTGATGCGCTGCGCGAGCGGGAAGAACGCAAGCGTAAATTCACGCAGTCAGAAGGTTCGTAACCCCCGGGCTAGATCGAAGCCGGCTCAGGAATTTGAAACCACTGCCCCTCTGGGCAGTGGTTTTATTACGACACAGCTGTACACCCGGGCGAGAAGCTCAGTGGATTAAGGCGAGACGCGGCTGCCAAAAGGGTGCGGCGGTTAACCCGATGCCGTCGGCAAGGTTGGAGAACCCGCGTGCGGATCATAGTTTTGTAACATTCATGTCCCTGTTCAACGTTCTTGATGGAAATGACAGGAAGGGTTGCTCCCCTGATTATAACCTGCTAAAATCATAAAGAAGGTTATAATCTAGCATGAAGGGATTACCCCGTCAATCAATAATAGAAGGTTGTATCCCTTTGGAGGGCGCGGCACGGATGTCTTATAAAGAATGGATCAACAAATGGGATTTCGAGGCCGGGCGATTGCCTCTGGATTTTGCCAACAGCGCTGAATGGCACGCTGCGCCTGAACCGACCGAGAAGATCAACTCCTACGGCGACCTGGTGGGATGGTCCTGGGCAGCAGGTCTTTTAAAAGACCAGGAAGCGGACCAGCTTCTGGATCGGGCAAGCCGTGAGCCCGAGGAGGCGGCCCGGGCGCTTGAAGACGCCATCGAGGTACGCGAAGCGATTTATCAGCTGTTCTCGGCGATAGCCGCTGACCGCCCGTTGCCGTCGGCGTCGCTTGCATACCTGAATCGAGCCATAGCCAACGCGCTTGGCCATGTTCGCCTTGTTACGTCGGGGGATGGATTTGAATGGGGTTGGGATCCAGAGGCGGCATACCCGGACCGGATGCTCTGGCCGATCCTGCGCTCCACTGCGGAGCTGCTCGTTTCCGAAGAATTGGAGCGGGTCGGCGAGTGTGATGATGATCGCGGCTGTGGCTATCTCTTCCTCGATACCACCCGCAACCACAGCCGGCGCTGGTGCAGCATGGAAAGCTGTGGCAACCGGGCAAAAGCCCGGCGGTTTTACGAACGAAGCAAGTCCTGAAGCTGGTTGAATGCCTCCCGGGACATTCCGGGTTGAGCGTTACGATTCAGTGCTAGAAGGGTTACGGTCCCACGATGGGCAATGCACAAAGGCAATCCCATGAAATCAGCTTCCCACTTGTCGGTCCAACCGGCGAGCCGATCGACCTCTGGCGGACGCTCGTGTCGCACGGCATGGCCTCCCTGCCGCCGATGTCGTTGGACGAGGACGCTCGGACGATGAGCATGACCCTGGCGCTGGAGGGCAAGCTGCCGCGCATGATACGCATCCGACAGGGGGACCCCGGATCCGGCGTGATAACGGTCCTGGGAAGAGCGCCAGGTAAGGACACGAAGGCACAGATAACGGCCAAAGTCCGCCGTATCCTGCGGCTGGATGAAGACCTCTCGGAATTTTATGAACTCATCTCAGATGACCCTGATCTTGCCTGGGCTGCGGGCGGGGCCGGCCGAATGCTGCAGGGCGGCAGCGTGTACGAAGATGCGATCAAGACGATCTGCACGACCAACTGCGCCTGGTCCGCGACCGAGCGCATGGTCGGTGCGCTTTGTGAATATCTTGGAGAGCCTGCTCGCGGAGCACCAAAACAGGGACCAAACGGCAAGGCGTTTCCGACCCCGGAAGCGATGGCTGCAGCCGGAGAAGCGTTTTACAGGGATAAGGCTCGAGCCGGCTACCGCGGTTCCTATTTGATTTCGATTGCACGGGACGTGCATTCAGGAGCCCTGGATCTTGAAGCGCTTGGAGGCGCAGACCCGGATGAGCTCAGCGATGACGATCTTGAGGAGCGCCTGCTTGAGCTTCCGGGTGTGGGCCCATACGCGGCTGCGCACATCATGTTCACCATGGGGAGGTATTCGCGCTTGATCCTCGATTCGTGGACCCGCCCCAAGTATGCGAGCTTGATCGGGCGCGAGAGCGTTAAGGATAAGCTGATCGAGCGGCGTTTCCGCCGCTATGGTCGTTACGCCGGCCTGGCCTTCTGGTTGTTCCTGACCCGCGATTGGGTGGACGACTGACCTGCGTGATGTGCCGTCGAATCCCATCACAGGCATCCGCCAGGTGAACATGGTATGTGCCGGTGCAAAGAGCGCTGCGAAACGATGTTCTACGCATTGTGTGCGCGCTTCATGGGTCAGATATTAGCGGCCGGCATCGGTTGTTTAGCGGTACACCTCTATCCGGCCCGTACTCTGATCCGTCACAAAGATTGAGCCATCCGGTCCGATGGCGATATCTACCGGCGCCTGGAGCTGCTGCCCTCCAAAGGCGCTCAGGAACTCACCTTCCTGAGTGTACACTTCGACCTTGCCCAAGCTGTAGTCGGTGATGAAAACACGACCGGCCGGGTCGATTGTGATACCCTCTGGCGTCCCTGGGAATGGGCTGGCTTCACCGATCTGCCACTCGCGCAAATAGCTGCCATCTTTTTGAAACACCTGCACGCGCTTGATGGTGTAATCGGATACGTAAACGCGCCCGGCTTCATCAAGACTGATGCCGGTAGCGTGCAGGAAGTGCCCCTGCTCCCGGCCTTCCCCACCGAACTGGTACTTGTAGTTTCCTACGTTATCAAAGACCTGTACATACGGGACTGAATCATCGGTTACGTAAACATCCCCGTCGGTGTCGGTGGCGATGCCAATGACGCGGGCGAATCCGCCCTCGCCTTCCCCTTCAACGCCGAAATCGAGCAGAAAATCTCCTTGCGCGTCGAATTTCTGTACGCGGTAGTTCCCGTTATCAACGACAAAGACGTTTCCATCTGGATCGAGCGCTAGGCTGCCAAAGCCGAGCGTGTTGAACTGACCCGGTCCCTCCCCGGGCTCGCCCCATACAAACAGCTGTTCGCCAGACGAGTCAAACACGCGCACCTGCTGGTTCTTTGTGTCGAGAACGTAGATCCATCCCTGTTTGTTCACGTCCACGCCGTAGGGCGCATCGAGGGGTATCTCGCCCCCATCGACACTCATTAAGTGTTCAAATTGTGGTGCGGTCATGGCGATGGTCTCCTCGGTGGGGGTAGGCGGTGGTTTGGTGGGTTCGACCGTTGGAGGTGGTTCTGGTGCCTGAACCTGGCAGGCGCTGAAAACCATTGCAAGGGCCATATTCCGGATAATATATTTTTTTCTCATGAGACACGGTCTCTCCTTCATGCAGTATGTGTCTCATATTACAGAGAAATGCCCGATCGCGTTCACCTGGTCCATTCACGAAGATCTCCCGCCGCGTAAATCTTCCAGGGCTGCATGGATAAATGGTACACGTCAGTGCAGAGGAGATGATCCAGGAAAGAGACCCACGGCATCGATGCCGTGGGTCTGAAGCTGCTGTTGTGCAGAAAATCTCAGGCAGTGCTTGCAGCCTCGGCTCGTGTAGTCCATTCGATCCAGGCTAGCGTCCACAGGCTGGAGTATAACGCTGCGAAAGTGCCGTTGAAAACCAGCAGCAGCGGCCAGAGCAGGCAGCACAGCGCGATTAAAATCCCGGGCAGGAAGAGCGCCAGTCCGATGGCTGCGCTCAGCAAGATCTGCAGGATGAAGAGCACCAGCGCCGCGCCGAAGTTGTTGCCCAGGACCTGCAAGCCTCGCCGGTATGAGGCGAAGACGCCCAGGTCTTCCAGCATGCAGGCTCGGTTGGCGAACGTGCGCAGCAGTGAGAGCACCAGCATCAAAGCTACAAGCGTGCAAATCACCACCACCGCAGGTGCCATGATGGCAAGGTTCGGCAACCTGTTAACAGCATCGCTCCGGGTAATCAACCGGGCTCCGCCGTAAAAACCGAATGAGACCAGCGTGAGGATGAACAGCAGCAGCCCAGGGATGGCCGGCACAAGCCCGATGCCAATCAGGCGCCCTGCCTTTTTCCAGCCGGCGCGGAATGCACTCGAGAAGGATGATTCGCCGCCTGCATGCAGGGTCGACACGCCGGTGATTAAACCGCCCCGGGCGACATTCGAAAGCACCCAGACAGCCAGCGCGATCAAGACGGCAATCACAACCAGGATGACTGCGGCGGCTGCTGCCCAGCCCGGCATGTCAAGATTCTGAAATGGCGCTTCAAAATGAAAATCAAAGGGCGGCACGGGCTGCATTTCTGTGTCACGAATGTTGTTGAGAGTGCTGCGCGTGCCGCTGCCACCGCCGGCGCTGCCCAGCACGACCAGAATGCCGAGCAGAATCAAATATTTATTCTTCCGGACGATGTTCCAGGCGCTTGAGAAAAGGTTGCCGAAGTCCATGCTGCACTCCTTGATGTATTGGTGGCTTTTGAGTTATCGAAATGATAGCGTTGGGGCATGCGGGGGAGATCAGCAA
>JASFUN010000108.1:0-6111 GCA_050050255.1 Anaerolineales bacterium
TTGCTACTGCAGCTCGTCCTCAGGCGCGTCTCATTGGAAGCAGCGGGTCAAAAGGTCAGCGACAGGCTGGGGATCCATGGTGTTGGCACCGTTTCGCCCTTTGCCGAAATCGCGATGGATATCGATAAGCCGGTTCACCTGGAGGTCGTTGAGAGAGTGATGCAGGGACAGGTTGCATAACGCATGAACAATCAATCCTGGCTTGAGTTCGACCGTACCTGGTCTCAACGCCTTGCACTTGCAGACTCCGCTGGCTTCAAGCGCCGGCTGGCGATCGTGTTGGCTCATTCAGGCGATTCTTGGTTCTGGCTCTTAGGGCTCCTTATCATCTGGCTGACCGGGGATAATTTCTGGAAGTTATGGTCTCTGCGGGTGGGAGCGATGATCATCCTCCTGGCCGTCTCTGTTTTGGCGTTGAAATTCCGCTTCCGGAGGGCAAGGCCAGAGGGGACCTGGGGAAACGTGTACCGCAAATCGGACCCACATTCGTTTCCATCAGGTCACGCAGCCCGCGCCGCTCTCCTGGCCGTTTTGACGGTGGGTTTAGGGCCGCTTTGGCTGGCAGTCATCCTTGTGCTCTGGGCTCCACTGGTGTCTCTAGCGCGCGTTGCCATGGGCCTGCACTACCCGACCGATGTACTCGCCGGAGGCGCCCTCGGGTTCGTTGTTGGGCTGATCGCGCTGCTTTTCTTCTAACCGGTTGGAGGCCACCCACAACAGAGCAGCATGGCCCTGTCACATCCTGCATTAATTGATAGACAAATAAGGACGCCACCCGAATGGGTGGCGTTCAGTTGGGCGCTTTCTGAGGGTTATTCTTGCGAAGCTGCCAGCTTGGACATCAGTTCGACCCAATCGTATCCGACAACAATGGCGAGGTCGATCTCGTTGTCGGGTAACGTCTGGAAGAGGATCTGGCTTTGAGTTAGATCCATCAGGTCGACCAGGTATTGAGTCGTATACGGATTGCCGGTGTAATCGATGATGCGAGTGGTGGGATAATCCATGCGATCCGCGTTGGCGATCTCGGTGACGTTGAAACCCAGCGCGGTCAGCTCATCCGCGAACTTACCGGCGAGACCTTCCTCGCCGGCACCGTTGAGCACGGCGATCCTGGCATCTTCGAGATCTGCGGCCTCGGCCGGTGCAGAGACTTCCACCGCGGGTCCGATTCCGCTTTCGGCGGCGAAAATCTGGTCACGCAGCTCGCGGATCTTGTCGGGGACAGGCTTGAGCACGTCCGCCTGTTCACCACCGTATAAGACGCGCTCGAATGTCACCATTTCTGGCGGCGCAATCACCCCCCTGGCGATGTCTTCCGGCTTGATTTGCATCGCCAACAAACCAAGCGAAATCATCTGCTCCAGGCTCAGGTTTGTGTTGATGCCCTCGGCGAGTTCATTGTAGAGTGCCGGCGCCTTTGCGATCAAGGTCGGGATCATGTTCAGCCGCAGGATCTTGTTGCGGATGGCCAGCGCTACCTGCTGTTGACGCGCGGCACGGTCAAAATCAGCGCCCTCGGATTCGCGGGCGCGTGCGTATGCGAGCGTCATTTCGCCGTTCAATTGCGTCGGGCCTGGTTCGAGGATGATGGAATTCTTGCCGTCTATCAACGCGATGGGATCCACGCGGATCTCCTCAGGCACGTCAACTTCGACGCCACCGAGATGATCGATCATCTTGATGAACGCGTAAAAGTCGATTTGCACATAGTACTGGATCGGCACGCCCAGGAATTTTTCGACGGTCTTCACAGCAAGCTCAGGACCACCTCCGGGAAGTCGATCCTGCTCGCCCAGGAAATAGGCCGTGTTGATGCGGCCGTGCCCGTACCCGGGGATCTCGACCCACAGGTCGCGCGGGATGGACATCATGCCCGCCGTCTCCGTGATCGGGTCAACGGTCAGCAGCATCATCGAATCCGTGCGCGGAGGACCGGAGCCGGCGCGCCAATCATGGTAATCCAGCCCCATCAGCAAAATCGTGACGCGCTCATTTCCGCTCCATGGATCCGGGAGTTCGGCCAGGACTTCACCTTCGGAGGTCTGACCCGGTTGCAGCGTCGCGCCATCTCCTGTTTGAGATATGCCGAATGACGGCAACCCGGTTTCAGACCAGGAAGCCGACAGATCGCGTACGAGCGTGTAAACCAGGTAAATAGAAAGCAGGGCAGCGAGGATGAAGCCACCCGCCAACACCTTGATCAGCCATGCGGGTATGGGGTTACTGCCCTTGGATTGTCTGTCTCTATCCTTCATAAGTCGTTCAATCCCGCTGTAAAACCTCGTTCAAGGCGCGGATTATATCACGTTGAAGATCGCTCACGCTCGGCGCGCTCCCAGAGATCCATGCTCTCATTCAGGGCTTGTTCGACCTTGGCATACTGCTTGCCCAATGCGATCACTTTCTCGACATCGTCTTTGAAAAGGTGCATTTCACTCGTGAGGTTCTCGAGTTCTGCTTCCAGCGTTGCGATGCGGGATTCCAACTTCGCCAGGTCAACGCGTGGATTCCGGCGCGCAGATTGCTTCGTTTCCTTTGTCTTCACATTATCCCTGCTGGTTTCAACCTCACGCTGAGCCTGGCGGTGCTCGACGTAGGCCGAATACCCGCCAGAAACTACCTGCAGTGACTTCTCGTCCGGTGAAATCACCCAGACTTGTTCGGCGAGCGCCTCGATCAGATAGCGATCGTGAGATACGAGCAGGACCGTCCCCGGAAACGCGGCGAGGGCTTGCTGCAGTGTTTCCTGAGATGGAATATCCAGATGGTTGGTGGGCTCATCCAGGAGCAGCAAATTGGCACCTTGAAGGATCAATCGGGCCAGGGCGAGTTTGGCCCGCTCGCCCCCCGAAAGCACCTCGATGCGCTTGAAAACATCGTCGCCGGTAAAGAGGAACTGTGCCAGGTAGGAACGCGCTTCACCATCTTTCAACTGCGGTGCAACCTCGAGGATCGAATCCAGGACCATCTGTTGAGAATCCAGCCCGGCATGAGCCTGTTCAAAGTAGCCGACCTGCAGGCTGGCACCTAGATCAACCTCCCCTGACTTTGGGGCAATTTCACCTAGCAGTGTCCTCAAGAAAGTCGTCTTGCCAGCGCCATTCGGCCCGATCAACGCCACCCGCTCTCCACGATGTAGGATCAAATCGGGCACAGAGAATAGCGCTTCGTCCGCATCATCATGACCGATCTCTAAATCGTAGGATCGTAAAACCAGATCTCCTGAGCGTTCGGGAGCAGAGAACTCGATCAGCGTTGACCGCCCTTTCAGGGATGGCGTGACGGCTTCTTCTTCAAGGAATCGCTCCAAACGCTTTCTACGGCCTTGCGCCTGGCGGGTGTTCTGGCCAGCGATGTTGCGCCGGATGTATTCCCGCTCCTTCTGGATATGCTCTTGCTGGGCCTTGTAGCGCTTCGCCAACAAGGCTTCCCGTTCTGAACGCTGTTGGACATACGCGCTGTAGTTGCCTGAATAAGTCTCGAGACCATGTAATTGGAGATCCCAGACAGTGTCGACGATGCGGTCGATGAAATAGCGATCGTGCGACACGATCAAGACTGCACCAGCCCAATCGTGCAACCAACCCTCCAGCCACTCCACCGCTTCAATATCCAGATGGTTTGTGGGTTCGTCCAGGATCAACAGGTCCGGGTCGAGCAGCAGTAAATGCGCCAGTTGGGCGCGTGTCCGCTCACCTCCAGAGAGGCGGTTAAGCGGATAAGAAAACTCTTCGATGCCGAAACCCAGGCCGTGCAGGACCTGTCGGATGCGGGCCTCGTACGTGTAGCCGCCCTCCCGCTCGAAGCGCTCCTGCAGCGGTCCGTACTGCCTCAGCGCATCTTCGACGGATTCTGGATCTGCCATAGACTGTTCGAGCTCGCTCAATCTGGCTTGCTGTTGGATCAGGTGCTCAAATGCGATCTCACAGTGATCCCACACGGTCACATCCGTATCGATAACCCGGGAAAATATGGCTTCCTGAGGCAGGTAGCCAATTTGAATGTTGCGCGCCCGGCTGATCTCGCCAGAGTCGGGCACTTCCAGACCCGCTAACAGGCGCAGCAGTGTGCTCTTGCCGATGCCGTTGGGTCCGACCATGGCGATGCGGGCCTGTCGGGGAATCACCAGTGCGACGTCCTGAAGGACATCCTGGATTCCGTAGGATTTTGATAAATTCGTAGTCTGTATTAGTGACATGGGATCTTGTGGGGCATTATACCCCAGCCCTTCCCGGCGCTCTCCAGGAGCCGTTTTCCAGCTCCATGGGCGCTGGGCTATAATTCCAACCAGGTCAAGGACGGTGCTAGCGAATGTTTGATCGGCCATCTTCCACCTATCGATACTTGCTCTACGCGGCAGCCATCATGGCGATCGTAGGCTGGCTTGGATTGATACTGCTATTGAACACAACGCTGCCCAGGGTGGGCCCGCGCTGGTTGTTCTTTTTCTTGCTGGCGCTGGCGACGACGGGAACAGCGCTGCCTTTTATCTGGCTGCTGCACCGACGCTTTGCCCCGGAGACGAAGGCGCCCTCAAGCACGCTCTTGCGCCAGGCGCTCTTGCTCACGCTTTTCATCGAACTCTGCACATGGCTGCAGATTAACCGCAGCCTGACGCTCCCGCTGGCGATCTTGCTGGCACTGGGAATGATCGCGTTGGGCTTGCTGCTGCGTATTTTCGACCGCAGCGCATGGAGAATCCGGCGTTGAGCCTGCGCGATCTGCCCTCCGTCGACAGCCTGCTCCAGGACGCAGAGCAAGCTCAAATCATCGTGCGCTTCGGGCGCTCGCTCGTGACCCAGGCGATCCGCGCGGAGCTTGCTGACCTGCGTTCCAACCTTCAGCAGGATGATGAGCTTCCCATTCCTGATCCCGCATCCTTGCTCTCCGGCATTGAATCCCGACTCGAAAAATGGCTCGCTCCAGATCTGATCCGCACGATTAACGCTACTGGCGTGATCGTGCATACCAACCTTGGACGTGCGCCGCTGAGCGATGCATCGGTCCAGGCGATACAAGCCGTTGCAGCCGGTTACAGCACGCTGGAATATGACCTGACAAGCGGCCAGCGTGGAAAACGCGGTCAACATGCCGAGTCGCTCCTCACGCGGCTAACGGGCGCTGAGGCTGCGCTCGTCGTCAATAACAACGCCGCCGCGGTCCTGCTCGCGTTGACCGCCCTTGCATTGGATAAAGAAGTCATCATCTCACGCTCGCAGTTGATCGAGATAGGCGGCGGGTTCCGCGTACCCGATGTCATGAAGCAGTCGGGTGCCCATCTCGTTGAGGTCGGCACGACCAACCGCACACACCTCGAAGACTTTGAAATTGCAATCAACGCGCATACTGCCCTAATCCTTCGAGCCCACCACTCCAACTTCCGCATCGTCGGTTTCACGACCGAGCCCTCGCTGGATCAGCTCGTAGCACTCGGTGAAAAGCATAATCTCCCCGTGCTCGACGATCTCGGCTCGGGGGCACTTTTCGACACGGCGCAGTTCGGTCTAGGTCACGAACCTACTGTGCAAGAATCAATCCAGAGTGGCGCCGCGCTGGTAGCCTTTTCGGGCGATAAGCTGCTGGGGGGACCCCAATCAGGCATCCTCGTTGGACAGGAATCGTTCGTCTCCGTCCTGCGCCAGCACCCTCTAGCGCGGGCGGTCAGATCGGACAAGTTATGCCTGGCAGCGCTGACGACGACCCTGCAGCACTACCTGCTGGACGAAGCGCTCGATGAGATCCCCGTCTGGAAGATGATCGCCGCGCCGCCCGAAGCGATAAGAACGCGTGCCGAATCCTGGCGGGAGACACTGGGCACAGGCGAGGTCATTCAGAGCCGCTCAACCGTCGGCGGCGGAAGCCTCCCTGAAGAGACACTGCCGACCTGGGTCCTGAGCATTAAGGACGAGAAACCCAATCAGTTTGCATCTCGACTGCGCACCCAGGATCCACCCATCATCGCCAGGGTGCAGGACGATCTCATCATGATCGACCCACGCACGGTGTTGGAGCGGGATGAACCGGCATTGATCGAGGGCATCGCTTCACAGCTGGAAGCATGATCCGGAGCGTTCCGGCGACAAACTGCGATGGTTAACCCACTTGTTT
>JASFUN010000109.1:0-6092 GCA_050050255.1 Anaerolineales bacterium
CCTGGTTTTAAACAGCGATTCAAGACGATTGTCCTGACGCACCGGTTGAAGTCGCCCGGTGTGTTGGAGACGATGAGCGAACAGGTGCCGGAGGTGAGGAGTGCCTTCAACGATCTCGATGACAAACTGCAAAGCCGCCTGGAGCACCTGGGCTCTGAGGAATGGCATGTTGTTTCGCACTCGCACAACATTTACAACGGCATTTTGATCATGAGTGTCCTCCTCCAGCAGGTCTGACCCTTAGGTCTAGCTCGCTTCACTTCTCACCAGGTTCCAGCCTTTCAACCAAACGACCTTTACCGCAGGGGCGAAGAAAACCGATTCAGCCCTTTGCTGGCGCTCCGACCAGCCCAGTTGATTGTGGGCCGTGGTCGATTCAGCGCGCCTTGCGATCGTGAGGCCGTTGCGCGGAATGCCGGCTTTATATATGTTCGCTGTTGGAGAACCATCCAGCGGTCTAATAGAGCGCTGCAGCCTCTACTCGATGAATTGCCTCTCCGTCTCCGCCCATAAAATGCGGCCGTCGGTGTGGATGGTGATAGATCCATGTTGATCGGTGCGCAAGACAGTACGCCCTTCGAGCTGGGTCAAGACTTCACTGGAAGGTCTGTTTGTGTCGCCGGCACCGTTCACCGAAATGATCACAAGCTGTGGGTTGACGGCTGCGAGCCAGCTTTGGGGATTCGCGGAGGGATGGCCACCATCAGCGAGCATCAACACAGCGACATCATG
Source organism: Anaerolineales bacterium (assembly GCA_050050255.1). Lineage (GTDB taxonomy): Bacteria > Chloroflexota > Anaerolineae > Anaerolineales > E44-bin32 > E44-bin32. Next base: position 733 of record JASFUN010000109.1, read on the forward strand.
GACCCGGTAGTCTTGAAAAGCTGCTTCGACCGCGCCGGGCATGGTCCCGGCCGGTATTAAGATGCGCGCGTTCTCGTGGACGACCAGCAGGCTCAGCCCGGCATCATCCGATTCGAAGAACTCGATATAAGCGTTCTCCCCGATGTCAAGCCGTTGGCCTGCCACGATCTCGTGGGTGGCGATCCCGGAGGAGCGAATTTCATCGGATAAAAGGCGGAAGCTATAGCTGCCTTGCACAGGCGGAATGCATACGGAATCAACCTCCACATGGTTAACAAGATCAACCAGGCCGCCAACCTGATTCTTGCGTGTGCCGGCGAGGATCACGGAGGAAAGCTCCCTGCCCAGCAAGGGCAAATCGTCCCCAAGCTGATTCATGAGCTTTGAGGGACTGGGACCGCCGTTCACCAGGATCCTCTCGCCGCTCGGAGATTGGATCAGGATCGCTTCTCCCATACCGACATCGTAAAAAGAAATGTGTAGAAGACCATCTGGCCAATGGGCCACGCTTTGCCATACGAAGGATGTCGCCAGTGCCGTGAGCGTGAGCCCCCAGGCGGCACTTTTCTGTAGGACAGCTCTTAAAGGCTGGAGGCGTTTTCTGAGGTCGTTTTCAGCGGGCATACTCTGGACGACGGCGGTTACTCCCAACATAACTGTGTAATAGCAGACAAGCAGCCAGATGCTTGCCCCGGTCATTCCATAGCCGCCCGTTGCGAAGTGGGATAAGGCGGTTACGATCCGGATTGTAAGGGCCGGGAAAGGCCAGGCTGCCAGTGCAAGCAGTCGGCCGATGGGCATCCAAATGGCACCGAGCAGCGTGGCTGCTCCGCTCAAGATCATCAATGCGGGCTGGAGGGGGAGGATGATCGGGTTCGTCAAAAACGATATGAACGTAAATCGCCGAAAGTAGAACATCGTGAGCGGCCAGGTGGTGACCTGTGCGGCCAGGGTGTAGAGCAGAAACTCGGCGATCAAAGCGCCGAATTGGGTCGCTTTGGCTTTGGAAAACCACCTTGATAGCAGCTTTACCGACCAGTTGTGGAGCGGGTTTGCGTAGAGGATCAATCCAAGCGTGGCTGCAAAGGATAGTTGAAAACCAACGTCCCATAGTACCGTCGGGTTGATCATGGTCATCACCATACTGCTTGCCCCCAGCGAGGCAAGGCCGAGGGCTTCGCGCCCCCAATAGCGTGCCACCAGGGCCAGCCCTCCCATCACGGCTGCACGCACAACGGCGGCGTCTGCGCCGACGAGGATGGTGTATACGGCGATGATCGCACCCGCGATCCACAAACCGCGACGAGATCCGAAAATGCGGCGGGCAAGTGCTATGGTGAGGTTCGCGATCAAGGTGATATTGAACCCTGATATGGCGATGATGTGCGTGGTGCCTGTCTTGCTGAAATCCTCGTAAAGGTCAGCTGGTATGTCGCTTTCGATACCGAGCAGGATCCCGGCGACGAGCGATGCCTCCGGCTCTGGAAAGAGCTTCCCAACTGTGAGATAGAGTTGTCTCCGCAACCGATAGATCCACCGCATCGTGGCATGACCGCGACCTTCCCCGAGCTTTTGGACCGATGCCTTCGGCATCCAGCTGTAGATTCCTTTGCGCGCCAGGTAATCGCGATATGAAAATGTATCGATCTGGGGTGGGGTTTCCAGGTTGCCTTTAACACGCACCCAATCGCCATATGCCCAGTTTTCATGAGGGTTCGCGTAGACCAGCACATCACCTTCGACAGGCCGCGCGATTCCGAGCGTCGGGATGATCAAGCGCGCCGCACGAACTCGGAGAGCGGTGTGCAACTCCTTATGATCGGGGTCGTCGCTTACGGTTCCTGTAATGGTTGCCTGGAGTTCAAGATCGTTGTAGAAACCTGGGTTCTCCGGGGTCAGGTCCTGGATGCTGAGGCGCGCTCGGATGCCTGCCAGGGTGAAGGTCATCAAGAGCAGGAAAAGGTTCCTGTGCCGTGCATGTCTGCGAAGGGTGATCGAAGCCAGGACGCTGACCAGGGTCAGCGTGCACCAGTGGATTGGCAGCAGAGCAATTACCCGGCCGACGTAGATTCCGGCCAACCAGAAAATAGAAGCCCAGACGATCCCCATAAAACCCCCTTGCGTCTGGTGATGGAACAATTGAATTCAGATTGTCTGCGGCAGCCTTTTTATGCAGACCGGGCGTTACTCTTCAGGCGAGGTCGAAGGGATTTCATCCTTTGGCAGCAGTGCGAGCGCGTCGACCATCGAACGGTTAAAGATCATCGCCTCGCTGGCACCCTTGACGTTCGGAAACAAGATCGCGGTAAGCGTGGCGTTGTAGATCGGCATGAAGAAGCGATCGGTTTCAAACATCAAGGCGCCAAAATTGAACTTTCCGGGTGTCTCTACGATGCCTTTGAGCTCGTACCCACCCATGACCACCCGGATCCAATGCGGCACGCTGGTCGTATATCCGCCGCGCGCATACCCGGTTGGTCCTAACTCGCTGCGGTTGGAGAGCAAGCCGGCGACGATTTCACTTTTCACAAGCCAGAGTATCGGGTAGCGCGCCACAAGACGGCCCGGCTGATGCAGCCGCATTAGATGGGCGCCTTCTATCTCAACAAAAGATGAGGTCGGGTCGTTGATGTGGCTGAAAAGACCCGTGCCGGTAGGGCTGAGACGGCCAAGGATGCGGTGGCTGGTTGTATAGAATTCAACTGAGATGGGCCTGGGTGCCATAGCGGCTGCTCCTGGCTACCGGATGGGTAGGGCGAAAGTGATCGACGTACTGGCGGGTGTGTGCTCATACCACATCACGCCGTTCATGCTCTGCACGATCATGCGGATTTCGCCCATGGACAATCCCGGTCCCATCTTCCCGGAAAGCGGGTTGGTGTCATCGGAAGTTAGCGCCTGGATCGTGTCTGGGCTTAGGCCTGAACTCGAATCGGAGACGCGCACCGCTGCCCAGGCGCCATCGTGCATATCCACGTTCACGGTTAGCGGAAACTGATCACTCCGTGATCGCAGCACGTCGAATGTGTGCGCTTCCAGCACGATTCGCCCACGTTTGGTGCGCCGGATCGCAGCAGCGACCAGCGCATCCAGGATCTGACCGATCTTCTCTCGATCCGCCCTGAACATCGGGATGGGGTCGCTGCGTTCAGCGACAATTTCCAGGCCGCGTTGCCGGGCTTCATGGCGCATGTTGTCAACCGTTTTGCTGACGAGGCTGTTGAGGTCTACCAGCTCGCGCGTCTGTTCTTCATCGAGGTGGATCACCGGTATGTCGAGCAGGGAGCGCAGCTTGTTTAACAGATTGTTCAGGTCCGCCCGGTCAGCCGGATCTTTGAGCGCGCCAGTGTTCCCCAGGAAGCGCTGGAGCATCTCGATCGCGTCCTCGACGCCGCCCACCCACTGCGCGGTGGCGACCGGGGTCGTATCGGGAGGAGGCTGCATGGGACGTGTTTCTGGCGGTGTTTCTGAACCTGTGTCGCGCCTTAATGAGGCTTGCTCCAACGCAACCCCGGCCCAGTCGGAGAGGGCGGTCAACAAGATGCGGTGGTGCTCGGTGAACGAGCGCGGTGCCAATCGGTTGTAGACACCCAGGACGCCTACGATTTGATTGTCAACTCTCAGGGGGACGTTGAGGATGGATTGAACCAGGAACCCTGTCTGCACTTTAACCGGTCCAGCCTGCATGGATGGCTGGCGAAGGATCGGCTTGCCAGTGCGGTAGACCTCACCGACGATGGTGTCGTTTGTGCGGATCTTCTGCAGGGTTGCATGTCGTTCGCCTGCTTGTTTGCTGGCCCTGAGCACCAGGTCGTCGCTGCCAGGTTCAGCAAGGTAGATGGCGGATTCCTCTGCGTCAGTCACGAACGAGGCCGCCTCGACAACGCTGCGCAGGATCTGGTTGAGGTCGTCCATCCGCACGACCACGCGGCCGATCTCGCTGAGCATGCGGATTTCCTCGGTGCGGCGTTCCAGCTGTTCACGCAGTCGCTCAAGATGACCGGAAAGGACCTGGCTGTCAGATCGCTTTGAACGAGCCTCACCAACTTCTGTAATCGCCTGACAGAGTTCTGAAGGTCGATAAGGTTTGAGCAGGAAATCGTTGACGCCCGATTTGAACAATTCACGTAAACGCGAAAGTGGAAAGTGGGCTGCTAGCAGGATCGCCGGCGCCTCAACCCCGGTAGAGCGCACGTTCCGGAGGCTGGCAAGCGGATCGCCGCGCAGCTGGGTGACGTCCACGACCAGCACGTCAGGTTCAGGCGCGTCATCGCCTCGCACCCAGGCTTGAAAACCGGAAGGCTTGAGGATACGCTCGACGATCGCCTGCGCGTTCGACTCGACGTCAGCGACGACGACGACTCTCATTGAGTTGCTTTGCTCTGTGCGTAGTTCCATAAATTCAGCCGGAAATGCTCAGAGGGATGAATCCCATCTCTTATGCGTCTCCCTATAGTAGCGCAAAACAGCAGGCAGGGACAAGCTGACTTTCTGGCTGGAGGGGTTGCTTCCTATTGTCAGTTCTCTGAGGCGACAGCTAGATCGTAATGAGGGATGACCCCGGCTTCGGTGGGGGGCCAGTAGATCAGGAAAGCTTTGCCGATGATATTCTCGAGCGGGAGTGTACCCCAGTTCTGGGAATCGGAGGAATTATTGCGGTTATCTCCCAGGACGAAAACCTCGTTTTCGTTGATGGTCCATTCTCCGCTGTAGCGCGGTGTCACCGCAAGATAGGGTTCGTCGAGCTCCTGGCCATTGACAAATACCTCCCCGGACTGGATCGATACCGTGTCACCGGGCAAACCGATCACCCGCTTGATAAACCTGCGATCAGGGCTAAGCGGATAACGGAAGACGATGATGTCTCCGCGCTGGGGGATGTCCCAGCGATAGGCAAGCCGGCTTACGATGACGAATTGGCCCTCATGCAAGTTGGGCTCCATGCTGATGCCTTCGACACGAATGCGCGCCGTCAGGAGGTTCACCGCAAGGAAAAGCAACCCTGCGATGAGGATCGTCTGGAGAACTTCACCCAGAAACTGTCTGAATCGGGTGCTTGAAGGGATATGTGTCTCACCCCATTCGGGAGGGGAGGGGCTATCTAAAGAGGTTTCGTTCACAGCAGGTGATTATAACATGCGGTCCATTGGAACTATCTGTGCTGCTTGCGACCAGGCCTGGTTTCTCCCTGGTCGTCACGCGATCGCGGCCTGAACGATAATCGCAGGGGTGTACCTACAAACGGATACTCCGAACGAATCTGATTCTCCAAATAGCGGGCGTAGGTGAAATGAACCAGATCGGGATCATTTACATGGAATAGGAATGTGGGGGGGTCGGTGCGCACTTGCGTTGCGAAC
>JASFUN010000110.1:0-6078 GCA_050050255.1 Anaerolineales bacterium
CCAGGAATAAGATCACAGGAATCACATGATTATATGACGCACTACTTAACTCGTGAAAAGCACTGGCATAATTGCAACAATTTATGACAGCAGGTAGACTGCGATTCGATGAACTCAACGACGAATCACTCACCCTCCAATGGAGCGGCGGTCAAGGAAAAGCAGGAGCAAGCCATGCCTTTCTCACCCGCTGTGGGCTGCCTGGTCAGCTTCTTGATCGCCGCAGTGCCGGTCTGCCTGATCCTTGGCGTTGTCGCGCTTGCATTACGAGGCGAGTTTACGTTCGACCTGGGACCCGTGCGGGAAGCGCGTGTGTGGATGGTTCGCGAGGGGCAAGAGCAGGGGATCGGGCTTTCTACGATGAAGCGCACTGCGGGCAGTGAGCGCTCTGGTGAGGTCTGCTACCAATCAAGTGTGCACTTCCTGCTGTGGAGATCACTTAGGATCGAAAGGCAAGCTGATTATTGCGAATGCTATCAGCTCAATCCAAACGGATGGCAGTACGCCGGCAAGTGTCCCTGACGCCGGCGTGTTTGGATGGCTATGATGTCAAGCAAGGAACTTCCGCTGGGCCAGATCCTCAGGGGTAACTGTGTCGAAAGGCTGGCCGAACTTCCTGAAGAATCGATCGACGTTATCTTTGCAGACCCACCATACAACCTGCAGCTGTCGGGCGACCTCTGGCGTCCAAACCTGACCAAAGTCGACGCAGTCGATGACGATTGGGATCAATTTGAGAATTTTGAGACTTATGACCGGTTCAGCAGGGCGTGGCTTTCGGCTTGCCGCCGGGTGCTCAAACCCGATGGGACGATATGGGTCATCGGCACCTACCATAACATCTACCGCCTGGGTGCGATCCTTCAGGAGATGGGGTTTTGGATCCTCAATGACATTCTCTGGATTAAGAGCAACCCGATGCCGAATTTCCGGGCTGTCCGCTTTACCAACGCGCATGAAACGCTTATCTGGGCTGCCAAATCGCAGGAATCAAAATACACCTTCAATCACCATGCGATGAAGCCTTTCAATCACGGGAAGCAGATGCGCAGTGATTGGGAAATCCCGCTGTGTACAGGACGCGAGCGGATCAAGGTCGAGGGACGCAAAGCCCACCCAACGCAAAAGCCGGAGGCGCTTCTTTACCGTGTGCTGCTCTCTTCGACAAACCCGGCAGATATTGTGCTCGATCCGTTCTTTGGCACCGGGACGACCGGCGCGGTGGCGAAAAAACTTCACCGGGATTGGATCGGTATTGAAAAAGAACCTGACTACATCGAAATTGCGAGAACACGCATAGATGGGATAAGGCCGGAAGCGTTTGATGAAGACGTTTTCGATGTACGCGACCGCCGCAGGCTTGCGCCGCGCGTGCCGTTTGCGCTGCTGCTGGAGCTAGGCTATCTCCAACCCGGGCAAGAACTATTCTTCCGGAAAGACGAGCAGCAGGCGGCGCACGTGAAACCTGATGGGAAACTACGGATTCGCGCACAAGAGGGGTCAATCCATCAGTTGGGCAAAGCGCTGGCTGGCGGCAGCCCCTGTAATGGCTGGGAGCACTGGTATTTCAGGGACGAAGAGGGAGAGATGCAGGTCATCGATGTGCTTCGAACAAGGGTGCGCGCTCGCTGGGCGGAGGAGCATCAGGAGGGTGAGTAGGCGGCAAAATACTGCTTTGCAGCCAACTTACAACATGCTGAATACTGCGTTGTTGCGTCTATAATGCAGACGAGGGTCGTGAGGTATGCGTGGAGGTGCGCCCTGGGGCGGCCTCCACGTTTTTGGTTTATGGGTGAATTGTGATTAAGGATTGGGAATTGGGACGTCCATGCACTTTGGCCCCACATCACCGTGGATGCATCCGTGTAGCTGCAGGGCTTAGCCTGCGCTTTATCCTTTGATGATCAAGGCATGTGACTGAGGATCAGGCGTCACTACTCGGATTCGCATAGATGGATCTGAGAAGAGGCGTCATAGTTGGCCGGTAGTTCGACGATCATATAATCGTAGGGGCAATTCATGCATTAGCCCTACATACATCGTTTGAGAGCGGGTGACATCCTGGTCGTTTTTCTTCAACAAAAACGACGCAATTTGGTTGTAGGGGTGAAAAAAGCCGGCTCAAACCTGAGCCGGCTATGGTGCCGAGGACCAGAATCGAACTGGTGACACCTTGATTTTCAGTCAAGTGCTCTACCAACTGAGCTACCTCGGCACGCCGCAAGATTGTACTCTTGGCCATACCTCAAGTCAAGCCTCGCCCTCCCGGACGGTGCTCAGGGGAGTTCCATTGATGGTGAGATTCGAAATCGTAAGAGCCTGGTGCTGCCGGGTCGGGATCCAGCCAAAGCGGAAACCTGCCTCAGGAGAGGCGACCGCGTACTGATTGTCTATCCAGGCGACGAAGCCGAGCGGCCCGATGGGCGTGATGGGACTCTCGAGAATAAGTTGACCATCGACATAAAATGAGACTTCCTCCGACTTCCAGATTAGCTCATATCGATGCACTTCGTCCAGCCTCACATCGATGAGTGTTTCAGCGGCGTCCACTACACCGATTGCCGTCTCCATGACCGGGCGTCGGAGCAGGGCGATTTGGGCTAAGCCGATGGCGGCGAGTGCAGCCGGCGCCAGGAACAACGAGGGGATGGGTGGAGCACGCAGCACAGAAGCTTTCCAACCGTGGCCAGGGACGGCTGGGGCAAGGGCGATGTCGTTGGGCGGTGACCCATAGAAAAACCACAATGCCTGTGGGCTCGCCGGGAAACGCCGGGCGGTCCCTGCTTGTCCGATCGAAACCGTGAAGGGATCATTCCAGAAACCGAACCCCAGAGTGCCCTGGGGTTCATGGGTTGAAGCATGCGCTGTTAAGCTGAGGTGAAGAGGCTGCTCCCAGCGGAATTTTGAACGGGGGAGTCGATGGTAATCGTCCAGCTGGGCGAGCGTGTAACCATCGGGCTGCTGCCCGACCTCAAGCTTCAATTCGCCATGCTTGGTTGGGACAAATCTCCCGCCGCCGGCTGTGAGTGGCTCCAGCTTCCCGCTAGTTAGTGAGGGCATATCGCGATTATATAGTTTTTGGCTGACTATACAGCATCAGGTATAATCGCCGCGTCATTGCACTGGAGGTGCTATGGATATTACTTGGTATGGTCTTTCGTGTTTCCGCATCATCGAGCGCGGCATGATTAGCGTCGTTACGGATCCTTACGACCCCGAGGTCGGGCTTCCTGACTTAAAGCTCAGGGCAGACGTGATCACGGTGAGCAACGATGCGCCAGCGCACAATTACACAAAAGCGGTTAAAAACGCACGGCGCGTTGTCGATGGTCCGGGCGAATATGAAATCGGCGGCGTGTTTATCACCGCCGTTCGCATGAAACCGAAGAGCTCCAAGGAAAAGAAAGAAGCGAATGGGAACACGCTGTGCGCCTTCGATTATGGGGGCATCACAGTCGCACATCTCGGTGATCTGGATTCGGTGCCTTCCCAGGCTCAAATAGAAGATCTCGGGGCGGTCGATATCGCCCTCGTTCCAGTTGGCGGTGGCGGTGCACTCTCGCCTTCGGAAGCAGCGGAAGTCATCAGCTTGATCGAGCCCTCGATCGTCATACCCATGCATTTCAAAACTGGAAAGGAAAAGATTTCCCTTGGGGATGTTTCCGGCTTCTTGAAGGAGATGGGCATTGAAAAGCCGGATCCGCTCGATTCCTTATCGGTCAGCAAGAGCTCACTGACTGATGAAACCCAGGTCATTGTGCTGCAGCCTGCGGTGAGCTGAGAGCGCCACGCGCTAGATTAAGGATTTGATTATGGCTTTGAAGCTGCTGATGACATGGGATATGGTGCCAGGCCGCGAGCAAGAGTATTTCGAGTTTCTGGTTCGTGAATTCGTGCCTGGCCTTCAACGTCTGGGGGTGCAGCCGACTGAAGCCTGGTACACAACGTATGGAGAGGGCCCACAAATGCTCGCCGGCTTCGTAGCGGAGAACCACGAGGTGATGCAGGAGGCGCTTGAGACTGATGAGTGGCAAAGCCTGAAGGCTAAGCTCTTTGATTACGTGACCAATTTCAACTCGAAGGTCGTTCGCGCCACGGGCGGTTTCCAGCTGTAACGTCTTCCTATTTAACGAAAAAAGAGCCATGGTCTTTGCATGGCTCTTTTGTTTGTATTATGTCGGTCAATCCTCATTGCCCTCGCTGGGCTTGCTGTCTTCGCTCTCTTTTTTCGCTTTGCTCTCCGATTTGGAATCCTCATGCCGGCTGGAAGTCTGCCCGGAGGGTGAGCGATGGTCGGTGGCGTAAAACCCCGATCCTTTAAAGACGATACCCACTGGAAGGAAGACCTTGCGCAATTTAAGCTTCCCGCATTCCGGGCATTTCTTCAAGACAGGATCGTCAAAGTGCTGTTGGCGATCGAACTGTACGCCGCAGTTATCGCAGCGGTAAGTGTAGATTGGCATGATTGTCCTTCCAATGACAGCAAGGATTATAGTCCTTGGCTTAACTGTATTCAAGAGGATCTAGGTAAGAATTGCGTTAGCGCTCAACCTTCGCATGCCTTCTGCGCCCTTGTTATTGACGCGTTAACACTCACCGATTATCATGATTTCAGTCTAAGGAGGTCGATCGGGCAACCGCGGGCGGCGTGCCGTCCGAGGAAAGTCCGCGCTCCAGAGAGCACAGTGCCGGGTAACGCCCGGGCGGGGAAACCCGTGGACAGGACCACAGAGAAAAACCGCCCTGGTTTCCAGGGTAAGGCTGAAAAGGTGGTGTAAGAGACCACCGGCGCAGGCAGCAATGTTTGCGGCCAGGCAACCCCCACTGGGAGCAAAGCCAAGCAGGAACGGGTCCCGTTCGCGGGCCGGGGGCTGCTCGTCCCTGATAAGTTCCGGGTAGGCTGCTTGAGCATCACGGCGACGTGATGCCTAGATAGATGGTTGCCGAAGGAAGCTGCTTCTGTTCTGAACGGATGCAGCGACCGTGACAGAACGCGGCTTACAGATCGACCTCCATGGACCCGGCTTCCGTGCAGTCTCTACTGCCGGAAGTCTTCCTTTTAATATGCAGTCCTGGTGCAGCATGGGAGCGGGGCATCCCTCGCCCTCCAGAAACGTCCCAAATCTCCTCTTTTAATAGGAAGAAAGTACTGACCTTAAAATTTCCAAAAACGGCTTGCGTTGGTGGGGCGAAGTGGTATATACTGTGGGCGTTAGTGGGAACTTGTGGGGAATAGTGGGACGCCGGTGCTGCCGGCGTCTCGCCTTTGAAAGGGCAAGTAGAACGCATGTTCTTGGGTCAATACACCCACACGATCGATGATAAAGGGCGATTGACGGTCCCGGCTAAGTTCCGTGATGAGCTCACAGAGGGTGCTTACGTCACCCAGGGATTTGAGCGCAACTTGCTCGTTTATACCACCGAAAGTTTTGAACGACTAGCGCAGCGAGCTACTACTCTGACGACCACTGATCCGGAGGCTCGCGCTGTGCGTAGGGTTATCTTCGGCGGCGCCACAGAAGTCCAGTTGGACTCGTCGGGCCGCATCCTGCTGCCTCCCTTTTTACGAGACTACGCCAATCTCGATGGGGATACGACGATCGTTGGCGCTGGCGAGTACTTCGAACTCTGGAACGCAAACGCCTGGTTGAGCGAACTCGAGGGCGTGACCGATCCGGAGATAAATGCCAGACGCTTCTCTCAATTTGATCTTTCCGCGGGGTAAGCGATGGCGGCGTCAGGTGACGCAGCTTCCGCTGGGGAACACACCCCGGTACTTTACCAGAATGTGCTCACCGCATTGTCTCTGCGCGCGGCTGGGCGCTACATAGATGGCACGCTGGGCGCAGGTGGACACGCTTTTGGGATCCTGGAAGCGACTTCACCGGATGGTTTGCTGCTTGGGTTGGATCGAGACCCACAGGCACTGATGGTGGCAAGCCGGAACTTGAAGCGTTTCGAGGGCCGCACCTTCCTGCGCCAGCGTTCATATGCCGATATGCGCATTCCCGCTGAGGAACTCGGTTGGGAAGGGGTGGATGGGATCCTGTTAGACCTGGGACTCTCTTCGATGCAGTT
>JASFUN010000111.1:0-6077 GCA_050050255.1 Anaerolineales bacterium
TTTCAATTCCCAGGCGATGTCCTCAATCGCTTTTTGGCGTTCGAGACTCTTGCTGACCAGATCGGGCACTTTGCGCAGGTCCGCGACAAGGCCTCGGCGTGCCTCGTCGTCCAGGGTTCCGCGCAAATCTGCAAGCAGGATCGCTAGCATGTAGAGATCGATGAGCGGCGCGGTGAACGCTTTGGTGGATGCCACGCCAATCTCAGGTCCAGTCTGCATGCCGATGTAGCCATCGGAGATGCGCATCGCTTGTGATCCAATGACATTCACGTTGCTCCAGAGAGTGGCTCCTAGCTCACGCGCGATGTTCATGGCAGCCAACGTGTCGGCGGTCTCCCCGGACTGGCTGATGGCCAGCACGACCGTGTCCTCATCTACCAGGGGTTCCTGATACCGGAATTCGGAGGCGATGTCGACCTGAACGGGGATCCTGGCAATGCGCTCGATAAGCGTACGTCCCACCATGCCCGCATATGCAGCCGTGCCACAGGCAGTGATGAAGATTTTCTGGATATTCTGGGCAAAGTCGGGGGTGAGATTTAAATGCGGCAGGAAGATTTTCCCGGTATGGAAATCGACCCGGCCGGCAATCGTATCGGTTGTCGAGCGAGCCTGCTCAAAAATCTCCTTGAGCATGAAGTGCTTATACTCCCCCTTCTCGGCTGCGACCGGATCCCACGACACCGATTGCACCTGCACCTCGACAGGATCACCGTTAAGTTCAAAGGCTTCAAAACCATTTGCATCGACGACCGCCAACTGCCCCGATTCTAGAAACGCCATCTGTCGGGTATGTTCAAGGATTGCGGGGATATCCGAGGCGACAAACATCTCATCTTCACCGATCCCGATCACCACACCCCCGGCATTGCCGATGCGTGCCGCGACGATCTTGTCGGGCTCCTGCAGTGTCATCAGGACGATACCGTGGGCACCTTCAAGGTGACTTATCGCGGACCGTGCTGCGTCTGCAAGAGAATTTCCCATGGCCAGATAACGGTCAACCAGATGAACGATAATCTCAGTATCAGTATCAGAGCGAAAATTTACCCCCTCACTGCTCAGTTCATCCTTTAGCGTGAGGTAGTTCTCGACAATCCCGTTATGCACCACGACAACGTTTCCGGATTCCCCGATATGGGGATGAGCGTTGCGCGCGCTCGGTTCACCGTGGGTTGCCCAGCGTGTGTGCCCGATTCCTATTTGGCCGCTGACGGGTTTTTCCTGGAGCAGCTTGCCAAGACGATCAAGCTTACCAGCGTCCCGCCGGACCTCGATCGAACCATCTTCGATAACCGCCAGGCCGGCTGAATCATACCCGCGATACTCGAGACGTCTCAAACCGTTATAGATGATCGGCGTAGCATTACGCCCGCCGACATATCCGACGATGCCACACATACATTGCCTCCAACATAGACTGTGTTATTTGTGATCTGTTGAATACGCCAATCCCGTTGAAGTTGTCCGGCCTGTCGCCAGGGCGGCATTGGTCTCAGGGTTTTACATGGGGAGTAGGCTATGGGTTATGGCTGACCCAGAGGGCTTCCGCTGATCTTCCGATTTTCCCTGGCACCAGGACTACCGGGCCAGGTTAGCCCTGCATCGCGGCAGGGAACCCTCGTCCTCGTCACCCCGCTCTTAGGCGGGGCCTTGCGCTATCCTTCCCCTGAATAGTCGATGGTTACCTCCTTTGTCAATCGGATTCCATTATACCTTCTGTGGCTCGTTTGGGAATAACTGCGTTCATCACCAAGAAAATTATGTGGGTAGAATCCTGACGGACTCCACACACATGTGTCTTCTATGACTATGCGAAGCTATTGCTGCTCGGTCAGTTCAAAAACGACGACGACCTCGACCGTGACCGTCGACTGACCCGGACTGATCGGCGCTCCTCCGCCTCCCAAACCCTCCGCCTTGCAACCCCGACAAAGCCGGGAGCGGAGAGCACACCTTCGCTAATCGAAACAGGCTCGCCCAAGCCCCGGCCCAAACCAGAGACTAACTCCCGGGCTCGTGTTCTCGCATCGGCGATCGCAGCGGAACGCGCTTCAGATTCTAATGCGGCGGTCTCGTCGAGGCGGAGGTTCACCCCGTAGATGTTGTTTACACCCGCATCCAATCCGACTTGTATGAATTCACTCATGCAAGCGATGTCCTGGATTGTCACCTCTAAAGTCAAATCAGCATGATACTTTCGTTCACCGGTCGCTTCCCCCGTCATCCTGTCGTAGACATCTTCCGGCCAAATTCCGTAGTTAGTAGTTTGAATATCGTTACGTCCAACACCGGAGTTCACGAGCGCTTCTGTGATTGTCTCTACCGCTTGATTTGCCTCGGTGATGACCTTTTCCAGGTTTTCATCGACAAAATTGACTCCCATCTGGATCGAGGCGATGTCGGGGGTACCCCGCGCTTCACCCACCCCAACCACCTGGACTGTGTTACCCGGCACACCGAACCCCTCTTGATTCGCAACTGGAGCAGTGGCACAAGCACTTGATACCGATACGGCAAGCAGTGCCACGAACAATGGAAATGGATGCCTGTTTTTAACCATCTTGGTCATATCGGCGCTGTGCGCCTCAAGATTCGCTGCCTGTGAATGAAAACAGCTATGTTTTTACTACAAGAAATTTGGGTGGGCGCGCCTCAATCAGCAAAGATTCAGTTTTTGAATCGAGTTGAGGTTTGGATTCAAGCGATGAACTCGATCGTGTCCTGTGTCGCCTTCTCCAGATCATGGTAGACACCCCGTCTTTCAGGCGGAAGCATGCTGGCCAGGACGTACATGGCTTCATCCGTCATCTTTCGAAGGAGGTCACCTCCTGCCGAAGACTGATCGGAGACGAATCGGAATGGTTTCCCAATTTTCACGACTGCCCCATGCTGCTTCCATCGTTTCGGGCTGACGCTGGGGAATCCTTCTGTGCCTTCAATCGCTGCTGGTACGATGGCTGCATCTGTCCTCGTCCCCAGGAAGGCGACGCCTTCTTTTCCTCTTTGAAGCTGGGGTGAGCGCGTCCCTTCCGGGGCGATCAAAATTGACTCTCCGGCTCTGAGGATGTTCATAGCATGGCGCAGTGCACGCCGATCAACAGCCTGGCGGCGCACCGGAATGACCTCCCACAATTTGGGGAAAATGCCCCAAACCGGATATTGGTAGGCTTCAACTTTCGCCATCGGAACGACGTTCCTGGGGAGATTAGCCATCACAACGATTGGATCTACAAATGCGATGTGATTGATCATCACGATTACAGCGCCCGAGTCCGGGAATCTATCAACGCCCTCCACATGGTCAAATTTAAGCAGGAACCGGAAACCGATATTCTCGATCATCCAGCGCAAGATCCAGCGCCGTCGTTCAAGCGCAGCATGATCGTAAGTGGATCCCGGTTGAAGACCCATACTCAAGTTTTACTCCTGATTCAATCGCGAGAAGCTTTTTGACCTTCTTCGTGGACAGCGATGACTTCGAGGACCTGCGTTAACTCTTGCTCCACCGATAATTCAGTGTTGATGAGCACAATCGCATCTGCGGCGACTTGCAGGGGAGCTAATTCACGAGTGGAATCGATGCGATCTCGCCTGCGCATGTCCTCGAGAATGTCTGCATAATCAACAACTTCACCACGCGCTTTGCACTCCTCAAACCTGCGCTCTGCACGGGCTTCAACGCTCGCATCCAGGAAGATCTTCAAATCAGCATCCGGGAGCACGACGGTGCCAATATCGCGCCCAACCATCACGACCTTCCCACGCTCCCCGATCTGGCGTTGGCGTCTGGTCATTGCCTCACGAACACCAGCATACATGGAAACCTGGGAGACATTGCGGTCAACTTCAGGACTGCGAATCGCCCAGGTGACATCTTCGCCGTCCATGATGACGTCATATTGCCGGCCATCACGGACGCTAGGTGGCCTCACATCGAGATCCAAACCACTGGCGATTGCTGAGACTTCTCCCTCGTCATCAACTGAAACACCCTGGCGAATGGCCGCCAAAGTCACTGCCCGGTACATCACACCAGTGTCGAAGTAAAGGTAATCCAGCTCTCCAGCCAGCTCCTTTGCCAGGGTGGATTTCCCGGAGGCTGCGGGTCCGTCAATGGCGATCGTACTGATTTTTCTATTGGGCTCACTCATGCGTTTATTCCGACACCCCCTCATCCGGGAAATCGCCCACTGCGATGATATCTCCACGGATGAAGACCACCCATCCTGTGGAAGCCGATGGTGCTGAATGGGTTAATGACCACCTAAGCAAATCCGGCGGCACCAATCCAAACCAGGCACGCTCCGTGTTCAAAGCAAAACCCTGCCCGAAATATTCAGCCCCCATCGATCCTAGATCCGCTCCCTCCGGTACGATGATGATGGGTGGTGTCCTTGCATCCTCATCGAGCGTTGGTTTGTAAGCAGGATACTGACGCAATCGCCAGATGATGGACGGATCTACGTCTCCCTGTACCTGTACAGGTGCAGCTGTCTCGATCCCCGTCAGCGCGAGCGATGCGTTCTCCAGGGTAGCTTGAAAATATTTCCCGTTCTCTGTGGGTGAGCTAGCAACCCAAAGCGTACGGAAACCTAAGCCCTGATCTTTAGCCAGGTTCCACGCCGCTGATATAGATAAAAGCATAGTAAGGATGACAACCACAATCCCCCCGCCATCCTGCACGATGTCCCACGACCATCCAAGTCCAAATAACACAAATACGCTGGAGAGCAGCAATAACATCGCGAGGAGCGCCAGCCCGATGAGCGCATCGTCACCGATCAACATCTGCTGCAAATAACCATTGACATAACCGAGCAGGGTGACCAGCGCGGCGCTGATCAGGATGAGTGCAACCGCGACCAGCGATGCGACATGAATCCACGATTCCCGCTGTGATAGGCGATCTATCAATGTCTTTACTGCTTTAGCGGCCAGGTAGGAAAGCGGGATCACTACCCAGATCCAATCCTGTGCCGATCGACCGGGATAGATCAACGCAATCAGCAACGAGGACAATGCCCAGATAGAAAATACTTTTCCCGTGACCTCACCGGTCCTCCACGCATGAAAGGTCCCGATGCCTCCCATGATCAAGATAAAAGGCTCATATGCAAACCCGGCCAGGATAAAACCGAGCGCTGATAACTGGCCAAAGGGCACCCACCCTCGCAGCCACAGGACGATCGATTCGCCCATACCAGCCAAGCCAAACCGGTATCCACCTACCCCGGTCGCCAGCAGGACCCCCACAAGTGGAGCCAGCCAAATGTACCGAACGATTCCGCGCAACGAATTCTGGATGTTTGCAGAGCCGGCGACAGCTGGGAATCGCCAACTGACCAGAAGGTACGCTAGTCCGAGTGAACACAAGCCAAGGTAGAACGCTGTCCCGCTTGCAATGCCCGCCCCCAGGAATATGGAAGATAAGATCCATCGATTAGTCGAACCTTCAGATCTCAAAGGCACAAAGGCTACCAGAAATGAAGCGGTGAGAAATAATGCGCTGAGCGTGTACCCACCGGCAGTACGCGATAAATTGATCGCCACAGGCGAAAGGGCCAGGATTGCAGAACTCAAAAGCAGCTCGACTCTAGAAATCTCACCAATGAAAAAAATAGGCAGGAGAGCCAATATTATCCCCGCTATCGCTGGCACGAAGCGCGCTTGCGCTTCCCCGCTGCCAGTTAACTGGAAAACGAGCCCGGTGATCCATTCGTAAAGCGGGCTGGTGGATAAAGAAATATTCTCTCCGGGCCAGCGAGAGGCTGGATGCGGTGTGAGTTCTGTGGCGTTTAGCGCGTTGATGGCTTCATCGTTTCCAATGGCGCGAGCAGAGAGATTCAACACCCGCGGCATCATTGTCAGGATCAATACAAGCAGAATCCCGATGTGAATCCAGCGAATGCTTAATGCTTCGCGCTTCACGGAGAGCTCCTTTCGCGGGCCGCATAGATCCTCACCTGCTCGTTCTGATATATAAGGTCCATGAATGTTTCAAACTTCTCCTCGTAGAAAGGTCGATACGTACTTCGCTCCAGATCACCCACATACACATAATCGATGCCATAGCG
>JASFUN010000112.1:0-6069 GCA_050050255.1 Anaerolineales bacterium
TTTAAGGGCGCTGCGAGACAGGTTTAACGATCAGCTTGCTTTTGCCACCGCCACGACGCGCAGCCTGCCGGTTTTGCGTGGGCAGACGATCGAGGATGAATTTGCGGAGTTGTTTTCAAGATTTACATTTGGGATGCCGCTTCTGAACGAGCAAGAAGCACTAGCCGTCATCGAAGCGATTGAAATCAGCAACCTGCCAGACGAGCTGCGCATCAAAGCCGTCGAGCTCTCTGGTGGACATCCAGGCATCCTGGTTGCCGTGGCGCAAAGCCTGGCTAACTTACCTGAACGGGCGGCCGAGGATCCTGTCACCTATGTACATTTCGAACCACAGCCGCGCGCGGAATGCCTGAAACTCTGGAACCAATTGACGGAAGAAGAGCGTGAAAGCCTGGTCACATTGGCGCTTGATCCAAAATCCGGGTTGCCCCGCCAGCAGACCCGCCATCTCAGTGCATTGGGGATGTTGAAGGATGGCGGGATCTTCTCGCCCATCTTCGCTGAATTTGTCTCACGTCGCGGGCGGGGGTCGGATGTCGAGGCACAGGGTGTGTACCTTGATTCGGATTCGGGTGATGTTTGGGTCGATGGCATCAGGGTGCCGGTGCTGACGGACCTGGAATATCGACTGCTGGAACTGCTCTACGAACGGCGCGACAAGCTGACGGATAAATACCAGATCGTCACCGCAGTGTGGGGTGAAGAATACCTGGGGGATGTCGATGACGCCCGGGTCGAAAAATTAATAAGTCGATTACGGAGTAAGATCGAACCTGAACCCTCTGAACCATGCTACATCATCACACGCAGGGGGCGAGGATACAAATTGCTGAGCAAGCCGCAAACCATCTGAATTGTGGGTCATCCGTGATCCAGGAGGCGTTGCACGGTCGTGCGAGCCCGACTGCTTGTATTTGATCCTGATATTGAAGGACGGCGGTTGATGCACGCGGCCTTGTCGCGCATTGGACTTGACCTTTCAATAATCCTGCGATCAAGCGGAAAAACGGCGGCATCAGCACTCGAGTCGATGGAGTTCGACTGCATCCTGGTTGGATTACCGGTCGAGCTTGAAGACCTGATCCCTTTCCTTACACAACTCCAGAATTTGGATCAATGCCCTCCACTGATCTTTCTATGCAGTGAACCTTCACCAGAAGGCCAATGGTTGCCCAAGGATGAAAACAGCCTCCAAGACTTGCGCCAAAAACTTCTCCCCGAAATTCGAGCCTACAGGATCCAGCGGGCAGCTGCATCACTGCAAGCCTGCCTGGATCAGGTAGAGCGCAGCGCTCGATCCCAACTAGCCAATCAGGTTGTAGACCTTCTCGGTGCTCTCGAGTTCCCGGCAATTTATGCAAGCGTGGACGCGGTTGAGTTCCATTGGAACCTGCGTAGTTCCAGCTACCCATCCGGGATGGTAGCGGAGATCTTGGCGATCACAGAAGAACACGGCGGCGTGGCTACGCAACCGCATAGGCTCTCAGGCCCACTCAAGCGACTCATCGCCGGGGAGATTGATGACCACACATTTGCTGCGGCTGATCTGCTGACGACTTTGATGCCCACTGCCAACATCAAAACCATCAGGAGACTCATCTCACACCTCGATGTATCTGAAATTCATACCGTGGCGATCCGCAAGGATAACAGGCTGAAGGGTTTCTTGTTGATTGGATGTGCACCGCAGCCTTCAGAGCAGAAGGCCTTGCTGAATTTCGGCGAACAGTTCGGGCGATTGTTGACCGAGGCTGAAGAGTACGATCTACTTAAACAACAAGCACGTTCCATGCGCGCACTGCAGGAGATGATGCTCAGTCTCTCTGCCACCCTGGATCCGGGCAGCCTGCTTGACGCCGTGCTTGAAAAACTCGAGATGGTAGTGCCCTTCGACCTGGCTGGCATTGCCCTGCGCGAACGGGATGGGTTGCGAGTGCACGCCAGCCGCGGGCAGGCGTTGGATTTCCGATTGATGGACCCCACGGATTCGGACACGGACGATTTAGCCAAAATCATCCAGTGGCTCCTTGAGCAGGTTGATCCAGTTTTGGCGGAGGCAGACGACCTTGGCAGGCTTTTCGGATTCAAGCCGGAAGAGCTTCGCTTCGAAAGCTGGATTGGTGTGCCGATATCGTGGGGCGAAGACCAACTCGGATATTTGTTCGTGGCGAGCGAAGAAGCTGGACACCTTGAAGCGGTTCATCTTGAAATCGCCATCGGATTTGCGCGCCAGTTGGCGGTTGCACTACAAAACGCACGCCTGATTCAAGCATCACACGAACGAGCTGAAAAATTGAAGTTGGTCAATGATATTGGACAGTATGCGATCTCGGTGCTTGACCCGCAGCAGCTAGTCGAGGAGGTCGCTTCACGCGTCTATGAGGTCTTTGACTACTTCGCGGTCCGTATTTTATTTGTAGAGGGGGATGATCTGGTCCCCTACGCGCTTAGCGGTGCGCCAGACAACCTGACAGTCGAAGAAGATGAGCCCATCGCGTTGGAGGAGGTTCAGGAGATCGCGCTTGCTGTCGAGCAGGACGAGCCCGTCTTCCTGGATGCGAGCTCGCCGCGTTGGGGGGAGATCATGCCGGCACAGCTTGCGGGTGCCAAAGCCGCAATTTTCATACCGCTTTCGGTTGTCTCCGAAGTGATCGGGATCATGGAGATCTATGCCCAAACCGCCAGGGCACTGGGCAAGGAAGACGTCGAGGTATTGGAGGTGCTAGCGGCTCAGATCGCGATCTCGGTCGTCAACGCGCGGCTGTTCAATGAGATCAGGAGCCATGCGATTGAACTTGAATCGCGCGTCGAGATGCGAACACACGAACTGCAGTCGCAGAAGGAACGGACTGAGGCGATCCTGCGGTCTGTAGCCGATGCGATCCTTGTACTGGATTTGGATGGCGAGGTCGTGCTCGCCAACCCGACTGGCCAGGAATTGCTGGACGGCGATCAAGGAGCGTCATTACATGATTCGCTGCGCAATCTCTTTGTCGCGGAAGGGGTTGTTCAAAGCAGTGTGGAGATCGGCGAAGTGACCTTCCAGGCGCTTGCCTCGCCTGTAGAATTGGAAGGTGACGCCCGGGGGACGGTCATAGTGCTGCGCGATATCACACGGATGAAAGAGCTTGATCAATTGAAAAACCAATTTGTCGCCACCGTTTCTCACGAGCTGCGCACACCTCTCACCAACATCAAGCTTTATCTGTCGCTTCTGCGCAGCGCGGACGAGGAAAAGCGAGCGCGTTATCACAAGGTGCTCGTTCGTGAGACCGAGCGCCTGAGCGATATGATTGAGAACTTACTGGATCTCTCCCGATTGGAGTCGCAGGGTACGATTGAAAAGGATGAGGTGGAGTTGAACGGGCTGCTGCAGTTGGTGGCCGACAATCACGAACCGGCGTGCATAAGCAAAGGGATCGCCTTCTCGACGGATTTCAGGCGCCGTGCAGTGATCCTCGCGGATCAGGCGCAGATCATCCAGGTTTTCACAAATCTCCTGGCGAATGCCATCGCCTACACACCTGTGGGCGGCGAGATCGCGCTTAACATCGCAGGCCTGGAGGAAATCGAAGGGCAGCAGTACGCTAAAGTGGTGCTGGAAGACACGGGGATTGGAATTCGTAAGGAAGATCTTCCCCATGTTTTCGATCGCTTCTACCGTGGTGAAGGCGTGCAAAAGTACCAGGCCGAAGGCAGCGGCCTGGGTCTGGCGATAGTTCGAGAAATCCTAGATAATCACAATGCCAAGGTTGCGGTCGATTCGCAGCCTGGTGAAGGGACGAAGTTTACGCTATGGCTACCCGCTATGGGGGAGTGACCCTATGTCTGAACCATTGATCCTCGTCGTTGAAGATGACCTGGCGTTGCTTGAAGGGGTTGGTGAACTGCTTAAGCTTTCAAATTATCAGGTAATCACCGCCACCAACGGCCTCGAAGCGCTGGCGCTGTTGGATGAATACAAGCCTGACCTGATCGTCTCAGACATCATGATGCCCGAGATGGACGGCTATGCCTTTCATGCTGCGGTGCGTGAGCGACCTGATATGTTCACCGTCCCCTTTATATTCCTGACCGCTCGAGGTGAGAAAAGGGATATCCGCAAGGGCAAAGCATCTGGAGTTGACGACTACATAACCAAGCCCTTCGATGATGAGGATCTGCTCGTCGCAGTGGAATCAAAATTAAAGCGTTGGGCGGGGATTCAGAAGCGGCGGGATGAGGAAATTGAAGATGTCAAGCACCGCATCCTGCTTACATTGAGTCATGAATTCCGAACTCCACTTACATATATCATCAACTACGCCGACATGCTCAAGACGACCAGCCCCGCCGACTCACAGGAGGAAATCCAGGAGTTCATGGACGGCATCCGCAGGGGGGCGAAACGCCTGAATAAGCTTGTCGAAGATTTCCTCGTCCTCGTGGAGCTTGAGACCGGCGAAGCGAGGGATGCCTACCTCTACCGCCGCCAGGAATTTGACGACACAAGCGCCTGGCTGCGGGTGATCTCTCGCCGTTTCCAGGCGGATGCGGAAGCAAGAGGGCTGGAACTGATCCTGGATATCCCGGATGAGCTTCCCACTCTGGTGGGGGACGAAGTTTACCTGACGGACGCGATCGGCCGGCTGATCGAAAACGCGATCAAATTTTCGCGAGAAGAAAGTGAATGGGTCAAAGTATCTGCCAGCCAATCAAATGGTTATCTGCGCATTGACATTCACGATCAAGGCATCGGCGTTGCCCCTGAAAATGTGGATTCGCTCTTCGACCTCTTTCACCAGCTCAATCGTGAGGAGATGGAACAGCAAGGCACCGGCGCGGGTCTGGCGATCTGTAAAGGCATCGTCGAAATCCATGAGGGCAAGGTGGCGCTTGAGAGCGTGCAGGGCGAGGGCAGCGTCTTCACCATCATGATCCCGTTTCAACCCGACTGACCCTGACCAGGAAATGAGAAGGGCGTGGCAGCTGCCACGCCCTTTTTATTTTTAGTTTCTGCGTTCAGCTGCTGTCCCTTGCGACCTCCTGTCCGTAGCCCAGGAGCGCGGCCAGTGCGTCATGGGTGCGCGCCTCGGCGTAAACGCGCAGCACCGGTTCAGTCCCGGAAGGTCGGATGAGCAGCCAGGAGTCATCTTTAAGAACGTACTTGACGCCGTCACGCGCCGAGACATCCTCGACTGCCTGGCCCCCGATAGAATCGGGAGCGATATCCAGCAACTTCTGGACCATGCGTTCCTTTGAGATGGGCTTCGGCAGGCGCAGATCGATGCGCTGGTAATGGGCTGGGCCAACCTGCTTGAGCAGGTCCTCAACGAGACGCTCAAGAGGCAGGTCGGCTTTGCAAACCATTTCGACGAGCAGTAAACCCATCAGGACACCATCGCCTTCCGGGATGTGTCCTTTAAAGCATATGCCGCCGGATTCCTCGCCACCCAACAAGATGTCGTCACTGAGGATTAGATTTGCGATGTGGTTAAAACCAACGGGCGTCTCGATGACCTCGAGCCCATAATTCCGGCACAAACGGTTGATCATCTGCGTCGTCGAGACTGTCTTGACGACCTTGCCGCTCCAGCCACGCTCTTCGACGAGGTACTTCAAGGCCAGTGCCATGATGCGGTGGGGATCCACGAACTGCCCGCGGCCGTCCATGGCTCCGATCCGATCGGCGTCTCCGTCCGTTGCCAACCCGAGTTGACCATGCCCGGCGGCTATGGCGCCGGTGAGTGCTCCCAGGTATTGTCCGATCGGCTCGGGGTGGATACCGCCAAAGCCCGGATTCATCTCCCCGCGAATCTCGAAGACTTCGCAGCCTGTCCCCTGAAGGATGCCCTTGATTTGCCCGCGGCCTGAGCCGAACATCGAATCGACGACTACATGCTGTGGGTTTTCCGCGATCACATCAAAGTCAATCAGCGTGCGCAGATGATCATAATAAGCGGGCGTTGGGTTGAAGCGTTCGATCAAGCCACTCTGCTTGGCCTGGTCATAGTCCATCAGGTTTGGTCCGCGCCCGCGCGCTTCGTTGTCGTTGAGATACACCTCGACGCGCCGGCACTGCTCGCCGGT
>JASFUN010000113.1:0-6048 GCA_050050255.1 Anaerolineales bacterium
AGCAGCAAGGATAGCGGTCGCGAAGTAGGCTGACGCTCGATCCGCCAGGCGCTGTATCGGCGGCTTGGAGGCCAGAGTGTGCTCAACCAGATCGGTGATTTTCGAAAGTCTTGTGCCTTCGCTGACCTCATGAACCTCCATCGTCAGCGCGTTGTCTACGACGATCGTGCCTGCATACAATCCCTCACCTGGCACTTTAGAAACCGGGGCCGATTCGCCCGTGAGCATCGCTTCGTTTACAGCCCCCTCGCCGACTGTAACCTCCCCGTCAGCTGGAACTCGCTCACCTGGTTTGATGAGTACTTGGTCGCCAGGTATGAGGCTGGAAATGTTGACTTTTTTCCACTCCCCGGATGCATAACGCCAGGCATATTCCGGCTGCAATTGAAGGAGATTACGCAGGTCCTTTCTGGCCTGGTTGCCTCCTAACTTTTCCAAGTAGCGCCCAAACATGATGAAGGTAGTGATCATCACCACCGAATCGAAATAAACCTCACCGGACCCACGCAGGGTGATATATACGCTGTAGCCATAAGCCGAGAGGGTACCCAGGGCGACCAACGTGTCCATAGTCGCAGTGCGCGCTCGCAACGCCCGCCATGCGCCCCTCAAGATTGAACTTCCGCCTATAAACAGCGCTGGTGAAGCCAGGATCCATGCGAAGAAGTGATATCTTTGAAGCTCATTTCCCCCTATAGTGCCGGCTGCGTAGCGTGGATAAAGCAGTTCGAAGTAGAGCAGCATGACCTGCATACCGAAGGCGAACGCCACGATCAACTGCAGCAGCATGTTTTCCCGCTGCCGCTCGGCTTTGCGGCTACTACGGTCCGTTATCGCTCGGGCCTTGTAACCCAACCCGTCCAGAGCCTTCAATACCTCCTCAGGATTTGCGGAATGCGGATCGAAATCGATCCGCCCCCGCTCGGCGGCGAAACTGACCTGTGCTGATTTGATCCCAGGCTGGTTTTGAAGCACGCGTTCCGCTGCCTGGGCACAGCCAGAGCACCACATTCCATCGAGGTTGAAGTACGTGCTTTCTGTCTGCTCAAAGGGTGCTACATGCGCGTGTCCCTTGTCAGATTCCGCCTGGACCTCCTCGAGGATATCGTTCTCGGCGGCATTGCGATAAACGCGTGCGCAACCATCACAGCAGAATGTACGCTCTTCACCTCCGATCGTCTCAACAACCGCCTCAGCCTCGATATCTCGACCGCAGAGGTCACACTTCAGGGTTTCTTTCGCCATGCCAGGCTCCCGCCACCTGTGGTTCGGTTAATCTACTTCCTGGTATGCAGAGCTTACAAGTTCATCACGGGAGATGTGTGGCTCAAATTCAAGGATAATCTTATCCTCAGCCAGATTAGAGTCCCGGTGATGCAGAAAGGTTTCCCAATCCTGCCACACACTCTCCACGATAACGCGCGCCTGCTCCTCATTTTCAAGTGAATGCATGGCGCGCGAGGTGATGTAGCCTTCCTGGCTTGGCAGCAAGGTGCGTAGGTAACCCAACACGCGCTCTAGCGATGATCCGATCTTTAGTTGACTCATCTGATCAGCATTGATGCCAAAACCGATCTGGTAAATATAAGCCATAGCCCTCTCCTGTTATGGTTTCCAGTTGAGCAGCAGATAGACAAGCCACCAGATAATCACACCTGGCAGCGCAAGTTTCACCACCGGCGGCATGCTCCCACCTGCTTCCTCGATTTCCTGGGCAAAGCTGTCGATGTATCCATCGGGCGCTATCTCTTCATGCTCCAGCTCTTCACTACGATCCCGATGTCCCTGGCTACCTGGAACGACGCTCGGGCGTTGACGGATCGCAACAGCCAGAGCGAATAGAAGTAGGACCACCGCCCCACCGACAATCCCGACCACCTCCGGCCAGACTTGCAGCACATTTTGTGTCATCTGCGACCTCCCTCCCGACCAGGCCACGGCTCTGGATCCCTATCATCTAGCATGCGGTATTTGGCCTCTTCAATATCCTTAAACTGTCCGCTTTGCCATCCCCAGAGAATGAAAAGCAACCCGGTCAGCATCACGAATGCCATCCATCCGAGTACAACCCACATACCGATCGGCATCATGATCCACCTCCGCTATTCGTTGAAGTCAGAAACTGCATATAAGTCGTTATGTCCCAGATGTCGCCTTCTGATAGCAGCCACTGGAATGGATACATGACACTATCCGGTACCCCTTCCC
The DNA here is from genome assembly GCA_050050255.1 of Anaerolineales bacterium. Classification (GTDB taxonomy): domain Bacteria; phylum Chloroflexota; class Anaerolineae; order Anaerolineales; family E44-bin32; genus E44-bin32. Next base: position 2,209 of record JASFUN010000113.1, read on the forward strand.
AAACCCTCCAGAAGATGTAATTTTCGCTCATCCCTTCAGGGAACGGGGCTGGTGACCCACTGGCATTGCCTACCGTTCCGGGCCCATTGCCTAACCCATTTGCGTTGTGGCAGGTCGCGCAGTATGTCCCATAGAGCTCCATGCCATGGTCGCTGGAGACGCTGTTGCCTTCACCAACCCAATTATCCTTGCTCAGCGTCTGGAAATCGGCAGCGATTTTTCCTTCACCATAGACGCTCTGATTGACCGGTTTGCCCATCATGAAGGCGCCCATCAGGTACTTCACTGCATCCCAACGTTGGCTCTCCGGCAGGAATTCACCCCAAGTCGGCATGGCTGTGTCCTTGATGCCAAAAGTGACTTTCGCGAGATGTTCACCCTGGGCGTTGGGGCCCATCGTCATCCCGGCCATATCACGGAAATCCGCAGGTGTTGGATTGAGGTATGCCCCATCCCACCCGGCACCATCTCCGGCTAAGCCATGACAATGCGAACATTGTTCGAGGAAAACTTTCTTGCCGTCTTCAAAAGTTGCCGTCTCCGGGAAGCTGAGGTCCTTATAGACCTCCGGGAATTCGAACTCGTGGTCAGAATCCGGCGCCGGGGGCAGCTCCTCAGTCTGTGTAAAGACGGCCCGCAGGTAGTGCACTAGCTTCCAGCGATCGGTTTCGTTGTACTCGATCTTCCAGCTCGGCATTGCGCTCCACGGCAACCCTTCGCTGATGCGCCAGAAGTAATCAGAATCTGTGAAATCTCCATAGCTGCCGTCCCCGAAGTCGGGCGGCGATGGTTGAAGCCCATTTATATACGGGCCATTCCCTCGCCCGGCATCGCCATGACAGACCATGCATTCACGGATGAAGATCTGCTTGCCTTCGTCCAGCGTCTCGACCGACAGATCGACAGGGTTGGTCAGGTTTGCATACTCTGCCGTAGGGTCGCCCTCATCCGGGTCGTGCATGGAGGGTTGGGCGAAGATCTCCTGGATGTAACGGATCACCTGCCACCTTTGATCTTCCGTCATGCTTTCCTTCCATGGCGGCATCACCGTCCCCTGCACACCTTCGGATACGTGCCAGAACCATTGGTCATCGGGCATGCTCCTGAATGGTTCCTGCTTGTAATTGGCAGGGGTGACGATGAGCATTCCGGCATACGAGCCGAGCCCGTTGCCGGCGCATCCATGACAGGTAAGACAACGTTCGACGTAGATCTCTTTTCCATCTTGCAATCCGGCGGCGTTCCAGGTTGGCCATCCCAGGGGCTGATCACTTGCTGGTTTAGACCGGGGCACTTCAAAAGGGTCCTTGACCTTGGTGTAAGCCTGTGGTGGAAACACCATCCACTCCGCAGCCGTCCGGTCCCCGAGGTTAAAGATGTAGGCAGCCAGATCGACAAGCTCTTCATCGGATAGAAACTCGAAGCTCGGCATGATCGACAAAGGAGAAAGTTTTCTAGGATCCTTCCAGTGCTCAATCTCCCAGGCCTCACTTCGTTTCCGCCCGATGTAAGACAGATCAGGACCAGTACGCTCCGAACCGAGGATCATAGGATTGTCGAAGGTATAATCGCCGCCTTGCGAGACCGGCCCCATACCTGTGTCTTCCTTACGCACATACTGGGTATGGCAGTAGTTGCAGCCGTTCGAGTAGAAAATCTCGCGACCGCGTTGCTGCTCAGGCGTGTACTCGTGAGCGATCACGGTCTGCGGGGGGTTCCATACAAACTTCGGGATAAAGACCGCCGCAATCACGACGGCGAAAAACACGATCAAACCACCGATGACGACAGTCCTGAATGTCATCTTCATTGTTATCTCCCTTTCTCAGGCAGCCGGGCTAGCGGGAACTGCACCGGTCGAGAACGTCTCGGGCATAATCTCACGACGCTTCTTGATGACCGTGGCAAACACGTTGAAGGTGAACAACATGAAGCTTATGACCACCAGCGCCCCGCCCGTCGCTCGCAGAGCCATATAGGGCCGCAGACCGGGAAGCACGCTCCACACAGGTAGACCTTGATGCAGCCAACTGGCCCCTTGTTCCAACCCGGTAAGCAGGAAACCACCAAAGAAGAAGGCGAACCCGATCACGTAGATGCTGTACTGCACGTTGGCTAGCGCGCGGCTGTAGAGCTTGCAATCGCAAATACGGGGCAGGATGTAATAAGCCGCACCGACAATCGTGGTGCCAGCGAAGAACAGCAACGACAGGTGGGCGTGCCCGGGCACATACTGGGTGAAATGGGTGAGCAGGTTGATCGAGCGCAGTGCCTGGTGTGATCCCTGGTATGAGACCAGGATGTACGCCGCCCAGCCGGTGACGATAAAACGCAAGGGGATGCTTGAAACGAAGCGGTTCCAGTTGCCACGCATGGTCATGTAGATATTCATCATGAATGCAACCACGGGCAGGACCATCCCGATACTTTCAGCTACTGCGATGGTCTTCAACCAATAGGGGACCGGCGCCCACAGGAGATGGTGTGCGCCCACACCGGTGTAGAAAAACGCAATCCCCCAGAAGGCGATCAACGAGAGGAAATGGCTGTACAGCGGGGTGCGTGTCTCCTTTGGGACGATGTAGTAAATTACGGGCAGCAAACCGGTGGTAAACCAAAGACCGAGAACGTTGTGGCCATAAAACCAATTGAATATCGTGTCGTTGATCCCGGTCAGCGCTCCCGTCGCTGGATTCCACATCACATTGCCGATGAAATATAGGATCGGCATCCAGATCAGCGTCCCGCTTATGTACCACAACGAGACGTACAGTTTGGGTTCCACTCGATTGGCGATCGTCATGTAGATGTTGATCAGGTTCAGGATCAGCACAACCATGACGGCCACATCGACGCCCCAGATGAACTCGGCGTACTCCCGGCTCTGTGTATAGGCGAGCACCAGGCCGATGATGCCGACCGCGACAGCGAGGTTCCAGAGCACCATTGTAACGTTGCCCAGCACCTCACTCCAGAGCTGACGCCCGGTCAGGCGCGGTACGACATATAGCCAGATCCCCATCATCCCGCCTGAAAGGAACGCGAACATGACGGTGTTCGTGTGCGCTTGCCTCAGCCGGCTGAAAACCAGGTAGGGGATCCCTCGGAACAAGTCCGGGAACACGAACTGCAATGCCAGTGTCAAACCCATCAGTACACCCACCACCAACCATGCGGATGCCGTTAAGATGAAGTTCTTGCTGGCACTGTTCTGACGTGTGAACATAGCCACTCTCCTCACTCTCTGTGCAAAACAGCCTGGACAAGAATTTAAGAAACCGGCAAAAGCTGGTGAAAGGTGTTTCAAATTTGTACTGTTGAAAGGATTAACCCTGGAGACCCCCTGGCCCCTGCTACCATCACCCCCGAAATCATTTGTGTTTCATTTCACAATCATGTTAGCAAATTTGAACGATTTTCTACCTTAAAATAATTTTCTTATCAGCCGCTTAACCCAAACACCCCAAAAAACAAGGACCCCAACCACCCTGCCGGCCAGTTGTCAGAATCGCCCTCCACTCTCATCGATTCGACATGGCGCCAGCGCGATGGTCCTGACAAACATGATGCCTCTATCGCTCTGAGGCTCACCAAGCAGGATCGAAGATTGTCAAATGTGTATACCCGAATAGTTGCGAATATCTCGCTCGCAGTTCCAGATCTAACATAAATCTATTTAGCTCTAAATCGTCATATTTTTGCTAAATCATCTGCAGCGCACGCGGCTGAAGACCTTGCTTCCGAACCCCTAATGCCTATTGATTTCACTCTAGATGTGAAGACAGGCCGCCCGGCCCTGGAGCGTTTTCCTGGGAAGTGTGTGTTATTCTCCCGGGCAAG
>JASFUN010000114.1:0-6027 GCA_050050255.1 Anaerolineales bacterium
TGAGTCGGATCTTCAAAGTGAACTTCTGGAGCGGTCCGTGGGCGATCAGGTTGATCTGACCAAGGCTGAGGTTCTGATCTGCGGTGGACGCGGACTCCATGGAGACTTCGATCAATTACGCGCTTTGGGCCAGCAGGTGGACGGCGAGATTGGCGCCACTCGACCGCCTGTAGATGAGGGTTACATTGAACGTGAGCGCCAAGTTGGGCAGACAGGAGTCGTTTGTCGCCCAAAAATCGCGCTCACATTTGGAATAAGCGGAGCTTTCCATTTTATCGTCGGCGTTCAGGATGCCGAGACCATCATCGCCGTTAACATTGACCCGGAAGCGCCCGTCTTTGAATATTGCGATTACGGGGTTGTCGCTGATGTGCATAAGCTGCTCCCTGCGTTGATCGAAGCATTGAGCAAAGAGCCGGATAGCGCACATGTCTGAGCTACACATTGTCGTATGCATGAAAGTCGTCCCTAAAGCGGAGGAGATCAGGGTTGACCCTGAAAGCCTGCTGCTGGACCGTGAGAACGCCCGGTCAGAGATCAATCCCCCCGATATGAACGCCATCGAACAAGCGCTTAAGCTGAAGGATGAATTCGGCGCGCGGGTGAGCATCCTCTCGATGGGCCCACCTCTCTTCGAATCGATTTTGCGCGTAGGATTAGCGATGGGCGCGGATGATTTCTACCTGATGAGTGATCGTGCGTTCGCCGGTGCGGACACGCTCGCAACGACCTATACGCTGGCGCGCGGAATTGAGAAAATCGGCGGCGTTGACATGGTTATTTGTGGCGAGGAATCCGCGGATGGGGCGACCGGGCAGGTTCCACCGGGCATCGCGGAATGGCTCAGCTGGCCGCAGGTCACGCTGACTACTGAGCTGACGCTGGCTGAAAATGGCGAAACCTGTACAGCCCGCCGCGAGATCCAGGGCGGCTACGAACTCCATCGCGTGCGTTTACCGGCCGTGTTTTCAGCAAAAACTGCAAGCAACGAACCTCGCTTTATGGACTTCGACAGGAAACCCTGGGCGATGGATGATGCCATCGTTACTGTATGGGGACGCGGCGATATGGAACTCGATGAGAGCTTGATCGGGCTGAAGGGTTCCCCGACGATTGTGGGCGGGTTGGATCAGGCCGAGACGCGCACCCGTTTGCGAAAGATGTTAGAAGGCGATCAAGAATCCATCGCGGCACAGCTGGCTGCAATTCTCCAGCCTTATCGCAGCGCATAACTCCACTGATCTGAATGCCAATTTAACTCGACCGAACCGTTTGAAGCAGTGCGAAGTTTGGTGGGCCCATCTCGCCGACGGGCAGGCTTGCGACCATCACAACCTGTTCTCCAGGTAAGATGAATTCTGACTCGAGACACGCTCTTTGAACGTGTTCGATCATTTCCTCGACCGTGGAGGACATCTCCACGAGATGGGGGAGCACGCCCCAACAGAAGGCGAGCTGATGGTAGGTCTTCTCTTCTGGGGTGAACGCCAGTATAGGTACCTGCGGCCTGGCGATGGACATTAACCTTCCAGTCCGGCCCGACCTCGTAAACACCGAGATAGCTGATACAGATCGATCGTGAGCCAGGCTGCGCGCCGCATGCGTCACGGCGACGGCATCATCTTCGGTTTTGACCGCTCCGTTTTTGTGCTGGTGACCCCACTCGCTGGAATGGGCTTCTGCATCCATGATAATGCGGGTCATAGTCTGCACAGATTGAATCGGATAATCGCCAACCGCAGTTTCACCGGATAGCATAAGCACATCGCTGCCATCGAAGACCGCGTTGGCGACATCCGAAGCCTCGGCGCGTGTCGGGCGGGCGTTATGGATCATCGATTCCAACATCTGTGTTGCAGTGATCACGAAGCGCTGTCTCTCAGAGGCAAGGTAGATGATTTTCTTCTGAATCGAAGGCACCCTTTCGGGGGAGACCTCCACGCCAAGGTCACCACGTGCCACCATGACGCCATCTACTCTATCGAGGATACCCTCGAGATTCTCTATCGCCTCCGGCCGCTCAAGTTTAGCGATAACGAGGGGTTTTCTGGCTTCATTGAGCAAACGATCAATCCCTTCCTGGAGCGTTTGAATATCGGCAGATTTGCGCACGAAGGATAGGGCGACGGCATCGACACCGTGTTCGATCCCAAATGCGAGATCCTCAAAGTCCTTCTCGGTCATCGACGGAGCCGATAAGTCGACGCCAGGCAAGTTGATACCCTTCCTGGGGCCGAGGATCCCGCCAACAATGATGCTTGCTTGCACCTCGTCAGGGCGTGCTTCTATGACCTTAAGCTCGATCGACCCGTCATCTAGCAATATGCGGTCACCTGGCTTCACGTCCTGCGTAAGTGGTTCATAGTCGACGAATATGCGTTTATTGGTCGTGGTCGATTCTTTGGTTGTCAGCGTCACCTGATTGCCGGCTGTGAGCAGGACCGGTTGGCCGTTTTCAGTCTCACCGGTACGTAGCTTAGGTCCCTGCAGGTCCTGGAGGATGGCAAGCGGCTTCCTTTTTTCATGACCAAGCTCGCGCAGGGTTCTGATTATTTTCGCATAGTCATCGTGGGTTCCGTGTGAAAAGTTCAGCCGGGCGACATCCATGCCTGCGTCGATAAGCTCTGATAACGTCTCTCGCTCACTCGACGATGGTCCGATCGTGGCGATGATTTTCGCTTTTCTATTCATAGGTAATTCAATTCGTATGCTCGGCGTTCCAGCTCTTCCTGGAAGTCAGGGTGGGCGATCTCGATTAGTGCGCGCGCGCGTTCCTTGATCGTCTTTCCATAGAGGTATGCGATGCCGTATTCCGTCGCAATATAGTGGACGTGATTGCGTGTCGTGACGACACCTGCACCGGGTTTTAAGGTCGCTACGATGCGGCTGATTGGATCGCCACCACCGGGAGCAGCAGTCGATGGCAGGGCGATAATCGGTTTGCCGCCCTTGGACCGCGCCGCGCCATAGACGAAATCCAGCTGACCTCCGACACCGCTGTACAGCTTGGGGCCGATGCTGTCTGCACAGACTTGTCCCGTCAGATCGATTTCAATTGCAGAATTGATCGATATCATTTTCTCATTCTGTGCGATGACAAAGGGATCGTTCACATATTCCGTAGGGTGGAGCTCGATGATCGGATTGTCATCCACAAAATCGTAGAGATCATGTGATCCCAGGATGAAACCGGCGATGATCTTCCCGGTATGGAGCGTCTTTTTTTCATTATTGATGATGCCCTGCTGAATGAGTTTCATGACGCCATCCGAGAAAAGCTCGGTATGTATTCCCAGATCGCTTTTGTCCTCTAAGTAGTTCAAGACCGCGTCCGGGATCGCGCCGATGCCCATTTGCATCGTCGAGCCGTCTTCAATCAAACCAGCGACGTGCCTGCCGATGCTCATGCTCAGCTCGTTGGGTTCGCCCATGGGCAGTTCGGCAAGCGGGTAATTAACCGGAACGGCATAATCGATTTTTGAGAAGTGAATGAATGAATCGCCGAGAGTCCGGGGCATCTGTTCGTTCACCTCTGCGATAACGAACTTGGCGACCTGTGCCGGGGTCTTTACAAGCCCGGCTTCGATTCCGAGGCTGCAGAATCCATGTTCATCAGGCGGGCTGACCTGTGTGAGAACCACGTCAATGGGCAGATGGCCTTCACGGAAGAGGGATGGGACCTCTGAGAGCAGGACGGGCGTGAAATCGGCGCGCCCCTCGTGAACGGCGGTGCGGACATTGGGGCTAATGAAAAGCGTGTTAACGCGCAGGTGTCCTTCCATTTCAGGTGATGCGTGGGGGGCGGGTCCAACTGTTAAGACCTGGACCACCTCAACATTTTCAAGATTGATTGCGTGGTCGACAAGCGCCCCGAGCAGTTTCTGAGGAACGGAGCAGTTTCCGGTTAGAAAAATACGCTGGTGAGATTGTATGACCTGCACCGCTTGTTCGGCCGTCGTCAGCCGATCTTCGTATCTTGTGAGCCAGGTCATTCAGCGCTCCCATCGATTCCGCCAAGCCGGCTGATGTGCATCGGTTTACCGTGAAGGGTGTTGATCCCTTTCTCGATAGCGGGATTAGTCTCGACCGATTCATCAATCCCGGAAGCTGAAATCGCTTTGAGATAGGGGTATGCCCCGATGAACAGTGCATAGCTCGCAGTGCGACCAAGGACGCCTGACATGTTGGGTACGCAGTAATGAACCACCCCTTCTTCGACAAACGTTGGGCTGCCATGGTTCGTCGGTCGTGAAGTCTCGACACAGCCGCCCTGGTCGATGCTCAAATCGAGGATCAGAGAGCGTGACTTCATAGACCTCACGATTTCCCTATCAACCACGATTGGTGCGCGGGCGCCAGGCACCAGGACGGCCCCGATCAGGACGTCGGCATAGCTGCAGGCTCTTTTTACGTTGTAGGGCGTGGCGAGCATGGTCACGACCGGATACGGGGTTCGATCCTCCAGGGACTGCAGCTGGCGAAGGTCGATATCGAGCAATGTTACGTGGGCGCCGATACGGGTGAACATGTCTGCAGCGGTAGTGCCCACCACGCCGGCACCGATGATAACAACCTCCGCAGGCGGGACGCCGGCTATACCGCCAAGCAGGATCCCACGACCACCGTGATCGTTTTGCATAAGCCTTGCAGCCACCTGGACACATAACTGTCCACCGATCTTGCTCAGCGGCGCGAGGACGGGCTTATGTCCGTCTGGTTCCTCAACTTGTTCGTAGGCGATTGCCGTGATTTGTTTTGACTGCAGCAAATCGATTTTATCCTGGCGGGCTGCAGCCATGTGGAGAAAACCTGCAACTGCGGCCCCATCCTGCATCAAGTCGAGTTCCTCACGAAGCGGTCGGGCGAATTTAAGCACCAGATCAGCCCGTCCGAAGATCTCATCCTTACTGTAGACGACTTTCGCGCCGGACTTGGTGTACTCGTCATCTGTGAAGCCAGCGCCTTCTCCTGCACCGGATTCGACGTACACGATATGGTCGTTCTTCGTGAAAAGATTGACACCGGCAGGGGGTAATCCCACCCGGTACTCAAAAGGTCTACGTTCCCTGGGGATACTAATGTGCATATGGCTTTCTCCGTATCCTTGTGGTTGGTCGATCAGCCGCGAAACTTGCTAGGTCAGCAGTTCGACGAGCACAGCTTTCTGGGCGTGCATGCGGTTTTCAGCCTGAGGAAAGATCATCGATTGCGGCCCATCTGCAACCTCGTCGGTAATTTCCTCACCTCGATGGGCGGGAAGACAGTGCATGACGATCGCATCTTTATCTGCTGCTTCAAGCAGCTCACTGTTCACCTGGAATGGCGGGAACACCTGAAGTCTGCGCTTGGCTTCCTCTTCCTGGCCCATACTTACCCAGGTGTCTGTGTAAACGACGTTCGAGCCATCTACGGCAGCATAAGGATCGTTTAGTTCCTTGAACTCGAATTCGGTATCTACTGCGAGATCATGAGCGACCTCCACAGCCTTGCGGGGAAGTTCGTATCCCTCTGGAGTGGCTATGACGAAATCCACCCCGAGAAGCGCGCAGCTGTAAAGCAAAGAAACCGCCACGTTGTTCCCGTCACCGATAAACGTGACTCGCAGACCATCGAGTCCATTGAACCTTTCATGAATGGTTAAAACGTCGGCGAGAGCCTGGCAGGGGTGGTTGTAATCGCTCAAGCCATTGATCACAGGAACGGATGCGAATTTGGCAAGTTCAAGGATGTGATCATGGGCGAACACACGTGCCATAATCGCATCAACGTAGCCTGAAAGGACTCGGCTTACGTCGGAGATAGCCTCACGTTTACCCAGGCCGATTTCGTCAGGGGAAAGGTAAAGCGCATCGCCTCCCAGTTGGCGCATAGCCATATCGAAGGATACGCGCGTCCGAAGGCTGGGCTTTTGAAAAACCATAGCTAGTACTTTATCCTTCAAGAGAGGATCGTTGCCCCCGGAGCTCAAATCATCTTTCAACTCGAGGGCGACCTTAATCAAGCCGGCCAGCTCATCACTGGATAGGT
>JASFUN010000115.1:0-6015 GCA_050050255.1 Anaerolineales bacterium
TACAGCTCAGAGGCCTGGCACAGCTGATATGGAAACATAACCCTATCGGCGACTGGGTGTTATTTCTCGCGAGGGAGAACTGCGAAAGGACTCATCGCTATGGACATTTTCGAAAAGACTGAAAATTACGTCATTGCGCGCATGGCGCAAGCTTCCGGCATGTACCCATACTTCCTTCCGATTGAGGACAGCGAGGGTACTGAGGCAGTTTTTGATGGCCGGCGTGTGCTGATGCTGGGTTCAAACAACTACCTGGGTTTGACCACCGACCAACGCGTTCGCGATGCGGCGATCAAGGCGACCGAAAAGTATGGGACCAGCTGCACCGGGTCCAGGTTACAAAACGGGACGCTCGAGCTGCACCTGGAGCTCGAGCGCAGGCTCGCCGAGTATGTCGGCAAGGAATCCGCCTTGATTTTCAGCACCGGCTACCAGGTCAACCTGGGTGTCATCTCGAGCCTGGTCAACCGCGGTGATTGGATCGTCACGGATAAGGAGGACCACGCCAGCATCATCGACGGCGCCATGCTCTCACTGGGCGATATCCGTCGTTTCGGCCACAACGACGTCGAGCATCTGGAGCGTGTGCTCAGCGGCCTCGACGAGGGTCACGGCGCCCTGGTCGTCGTCGATGGACTTTACAGTGTCGGGGGGGACCTGGCACCTTTGCCGGAGTTGATCGAAGTCTGCAAGAAATTCGATGCGCGCTTGATGGTTGATGACGCTCACGGCATGGGCGTGATGGCCAAGGGCCGCGGGACATCGGCACATTTCGGCGTGACCGAAGATGTCGACCTTATCATGGGCACGTTCAGCAAATCATTCGCCTCGTTGGGCGGGTTCATCGCCGGTGACGATGTCGTCATCCACTACATACAGCATCACGCCCGTTCGCTGATTTTCAGCGCGGCGATGCCCGCTTCGAACGTCGCCGCCGCCCTGGCCGCGCTTGACATCATGGAAAATGAGCCCCAGCTTGTCGATAACCTCTGGGCGATCGCCGATCGTATGCGCAGCGGCCTGCAGGAACTCGGCTTCGATACGGGCAACAGCGTCTCGCCGATCATCCCCGTGATCATCGGCGAGATGGATCCAGCGCTGCATTTCTGGAAAGCACTCTTCGAAGCAGGAGTGTACACAAACCTGTTCATCCCACCGGGCGTCCCGGAAGGGCGCTGCCTGCTCAGGACCAGCTACATGGCTTCCCACACAGAGGAGCAGATTGATCGAGCCCTGGAGATTTTTGCGCAGGTTGGGCGGGAGCAGGGTTTGGTTGAGTGATCTCGCCCTCGTAACTGGCGCTTCAGGGTTCATCGGGCACCACCTCGTCCACACCCTGGTGGAGCGCGGTGAGCGGGTCCGCTGTCTCGTGCGCGCATCATCCGACATCAGCCACCTCCCCATTGAGCAAATTGAGCTGTGCTACGGAGATGCCCTGGATCCCGAAAGCCTTGTACACGCAGTTGCAGGAACCGTGGCAGTCTATCACGTCGCCGGAAGCATCGACGCCACCGACCGCCAGACGCTCTACAAAGTCAATGTGGATGGCTCCCGGAACATCGCCGCAGCCTGCGCCTCTCAACCCGACCCGCCGGTTTTAATCCTGGTTTCATCCCAGGAGGCCGGAGGCCCCGAACTTGACGGGCGCCCGCGCCATGAAAAGGATCCTTCCGAACCCGTTACACACTACGGAAAAAGCAAACTCATGGGCGAGCACGCCGCCTCAGAATTTGCCGGCCAGGTGCCTCTGACCATCGTGCGCGCGTCCGCCGTATTCGGTGAATATGACCGTGAAACGCTGAACGTCTTCAAGGCATTCCAGCTCGGTGGCGCTGGTCTGTATCCACTTCCGGGAGCGAACCATCTCCGCCTCTCGCTTATTTATGCACGTGAGCTGGCTGGTTTCCTCATGCTGGCTGCGGATCGGGGGGAACGGTTCATCCCTGAAGGTCCGCCCGGCAACGGCATGTATTACGCTGCCTATGAAGCGCGTCCTACATTCGCAGAATTGATCAAGATGGCCGCCTGCGCCTTGAATTATGAACGCGTCCATATCATCGAGGTCCCCATCGGGGCTGTCTGGCTCGCCGGCGGATTGTCAGAGCTATGGGCTCGCATAAGCGGCAGGCCGGCAGGCATCTTGAATCTTGATAAAGCCCGTGCCGCTGCGGCAGGCTCCTGGACATGTTCTCCCGGGAAATCGATGATCCTGGGATTTTCACCCGAAAAGGAACTTGCGGAACGTATTCAGCAAACGGCCCATTGGTACCGGGAGAACGGTTGGCTCTAGCAAGATCCCTGCTTCTGTCCTTTTGACAGGTCCTATAATTAGAGCATGACCAAACACACCACCCCTTTCACCGTCCGCCACTACGAGTGTGACGCTTATGGTCATCTGAACAACGCTGTCTATCTCCAATACATGCAGGAATCCGCCATAAACGCCTCGACCGCTTGCGGCCTCGATCGAGCAGCCTACCAGCGGTTAGGCCATGTCTGGATTATCAGAGCGAGCGAAATCGAGTATCTGCAGGCGCTCAGGGCAGGGGAAGAAATAAATGTACACACCTGGATCGCCGGCTTTCGCCGATCCATCTCGCGACGCGAGTACGAGCTGAGACGCTCAGTGGACGGTTCGGTGGCTGCCCGTGGCAGCAGTGACTGGGTCTACCTCGATGCCAAAAATTTGCGGCCGGCCTTGATAAGCCCGGAGATCCAGGAGGCGTTAAGTGGAGGCTCGGCACCGGAACAGAATGATGGACGCATCCGCCTTGACGACCCGCACGCTCCCCCTTCAGCCCCGTTCAAGATTGAGCGCAGGGTTGAGTGGCGTGATATCGACGAGATGCAGCACCTCAACAACGCCGCCTACCTATCCTACGCTGAGGGTTGTGCCATGCAGCTTTCAGAGGCATATGGTTGGCCGTTCCAACGCTGGGTTGCTGCCGGTGTGGCTTTCGTCGCCCGGAGAAACCGGGTGGAATACCTGCAGCCCGCCTATCTCCACGATCGATTGATCATCCGGACCTGGCTCTTTGACGTGCGCCGGGCTTCGGCCACGCGCCATTATGAGTTCCTGCGAGCCGCGGATGGTGAACTCCTCGCCCGCCTGCAAACCGACTGGGTGCTCATTAACCTGAATACCGGACGGCCGACGCGCTTTCCTCCAGACTTTGAAGAACGGCTGGCCGACAACATCGCCACTTGATCTATCCACCTCAAACCAAGCGCTCTTGACGATTGAAATGGGTGCACGAAGCTTTGTGCCCTACTAGCTGCATTGCTATTAACATCGTAGGGGCGACCGGCTGGTCGCCCCTACGCTTGGTCCTTTGAAACGGGTTCGGCTATAGATCGAGGTTCGCCATCTGTTCGTAGAACTTCCAGCGCGAGATCACATCCTCGCGAAGCGCTTCGATCAACTTCTCCGCACGATCAGGATCGGAAGCCCGCAGCGAGCGGAAGCGGTTCTGCTTGTAGGCGAATTCTTCGATATCCTCCGATGGCGCTTTCGAGTCCATCTGAAGAGGATTCTTGCCCTGCTCGGCCAGATCCGGGTTGAAGCGGAACAGCGGCCAGAAACCGCTTTGTTCCGCGTCTTCATGCAGATCGGTCGCCGTGGTCATGTCGATGCCGTGCGCAATGCAGTGGGAGTAGGCGATCACCAGCGAGGGGCCATCATAAGCCTCCGCTTCCCGCATCGCTTTCACCAGCTGGGTCATATTCGCACCATACGCTACCTGGGCGACGTAGATGTTGCCGTAGGACATGGCGATTGAGCCGAGGTCCTTCTTGGGCATGCCCTTGCCTGCGGCCGCAAACTTGGCGACTGCGCCGCGCGGCGTGGCTTTGGAGGCTTGCCCGCCGGTGTTGGAGTAAACGCCTGTGTCCAGCACCAGCACGTTAACATTGCGGCCGGAAGCGAGCACATGATCCAGGCCGCCATAGCCGATGTCATAAGCCCAGCCATCACCGCCCACAATCCAGACGGACTTAGGGGTCAGAAAATCTGCAAGGCTCAGCAGTCGTCTGGCCTCAGGCGCCTTGCTCTTCTTGAGTTGCTCCTTGAGCTGCTCCACACGCTCACGCTGCTCGTCGATTGCCTCGGGCGAATCGAACTTCGCGCTGGCGATCGACTCCACCAGCTTGGATTGTCCATTCCACTTACCTTCAGAAAGCAGGTCATAAGCATGCTTCGTGAGCTTGTCTACCGTCAAACGCATACCCAGCCCGAATTCGGCGTTGTCCTCGAACAGCGAGTTCGACCAGGCCGGCCCACGGCCTTCATCGTTGGGTGCATACGGTGTCGTTGGAAGGTTGCCCCCGTAGATCGAGGAGCAACCGGTAGCGTTAGCGATGAGCAAACGGTCACCATACAACTGGGTCAGAAGCTTGATGTAAGGCGTTTCACCACAACCCGCGCAAGCGCCGGAGAATTCAAACAGCGGCCGCAGGAATTGTGAACCCTTGGTCGTATAACGGTTAAAGAGCTCCGGATCTGGATCCGGTATCGACAGGAAGTAATCCCACTTCGCTGCTTCTTGTTCGCGGATGGGTGCTTGAGGCTCCATGTTGATCGCTCTGCGATCGGTCTTGTTCCCCTGTTCGTCTTTTGCAAACGCGGGGCATATGTGCACACAGTTACCGCAGCCTGTGCAGTCTTCGGGCGCCACCTGAAGTGTATAGACCATATCTTCGAATCCACGCCCCTTGGCCTCGATGAATTCCCATCCATCCGGCGAATCACCGTTAGCGTAGGAGCGGTCGTAGACCTTTGGCCTGATCGTTGCGTGTGGACAAACGAAGGCGCACTGGTTGCACTGAATGCAGACCTCAGGGTCCCATACGGGTATCTCGGTTGCGACGTTTCTCTTCTCGAACTTTGTCGTCCCAACAGGATAGGTCCCATCATTGGGAAGCAGAGAGACCGGGATCTCCCCTCCGCGGCGTGCGATCATCTCTCCGGTCACTTTCTGCACAAATTCAGGTGCTGATTTCGGGACCGGGGGGATCATATGGATGTCGGAGGTCGCCTTCTTGGAAACATCTACTTCGTGAATGCGTTCGACGGCCAGGTTGGCGGCTTTGATGTTCATGTCTACGACAGCCTGGCCCTTATCGCCGTAGGTATCCTCTACAGCGATCTCCATCTTCTCCATAGCCTGGTCTTCGGGCAGCACGCCTGAAACCTTGAAGAAAGCCGCCTGCATTATGACGTTGATGCGAGCCCCCAATCCCAGCGACTTCGCCAGGGAGTAAGCATCGATGACGTAGAACCTCGCGTCCTTCTCGATCAAAGCCTGCTGTACCTCGCGCGGCAGCTGCTCCCAGACTTCATCTTTCGAGTAGGGGCTGTTCAAGAGAAATGTGCCGCCATGCTTGAGATGAGACATGATGTCGTAGCGCTCGAGAAACTGGAAGGCGTGGCAAGCCAGAAACTCGGCCTTATCGATCTCGTACGTGCTGCGGATGCGGTGCGGGCTGAACCGCAGATGCGAAATGGTCAACGAACCCGACTTCTTGGAGTCGTAAACGAAATGACCCTGGGCGAAATAATCCGTCTCTTTGCCGATGATCTTGATCGAGTTCTTATTGGCGCTGACAGTCCCATCTCCGCCCAGCCCGTAGAACATAGCCTGGTGGGTACCTTCTGGGAGCGATGAAAAGCTGTCTTCCCATTCCAGGCTCGTATCGGCCAGATCATCGTGTATGCCAACGGTGAAGTGGTTCTTTGATTTCTTAGCCTTCAAATTATCGAAGACCGCCTTGGCCATGCCAGGGTTGAATTCACGTGACCCCAGGCCATAGCGACCGCCGACGACAAGGGGCGCAGCATTGCGATCCAGCTTGCCTTCGTTGACAGCCTCGCTGATCGCAATTTGAACGTCCAGGTACAGCGGCTCGCCGGACGAACCAGGTTCCTTGGTGCGATCGAGCACCGCGATTTTCCTCACCGTCTTGGGCAGCGCCTCGACGAGCGCCTCCCCGTGGAAGGGACGGTACAAGCGCACCTTG
>JASFUN010000116.1:0-5994 GCA_050050255.1 Anaerolineales bacterium
CAAGATGTTGGAAACGTCGCGCCTGATCAGGTTGGATGCGCTGCATCCGCAGTTCGAGCTGTGCCGAAGCCCAGGCCAGCTCAAATGCGCGCTGGATAGCAGATGAGTCGGCATATTTCTCCATCAATCCTAGAACCGCATCACGCGAACGGCCGGCCGCCAGGATAAGCGATACCTGCACGCGTTCGCCGGGTGCGAGCCTTATCTCACGTCGAATGCTGAAGATTGGATCGAGGACGTAGCCCTCACCCCCTTCGAGTGCGTGCACAGCGCCCAGTGGCTCGCTCAGCGACTTGCCTCGTCCGATAAAAGATCCGCGATCTGTCTCGAACTTCAACGGCTGACGAGATCCATCACCCATCGTAATGCGATGAGCCGTGTAGATGGGGTCCTCATCAGGTGACCGCGGCCTCCGGTATGCGATCAGCGCCTCCGAGGAGCGTACCGCTTCGGTCCTGATAAACAGCTTGTTGAAGGCAGGGTGCTGGGCATCTGATCGGTGCGGTGCCATGGCGAGCTCTATGTAGCTGGTAAGCTCTATCCGCCGCGAACGCAGGGATCGATTCAAGAGCGTGATGCGACGGATCTCGACATCATCTTCCGGCGAAAGTATCACTTCCGTCTCGGTGACTACACTGTTGTCGGAGCGTCTTACCTCCGCTCGATCAAGTGGAAAACGAACCTCATAATCATCGGGCTCGCCGCCCACGGGATGATAGGTATTCGACCAGAGCCGACCTGTGTCTGGATCGTAGAGATAACAGAAGTTGCCCCAGGAGTCGAGCGTTGGATCGCTGCGCCAGCGGGTTAGATCGTTCCCCCGCCAACGGCTGTATCCACCGCCGGCATTGGTGAACAACAGGTGGTAGGAACCATTGGAAAGCAGTTGAATCTTGGGGTTATCCGTGTGTGGCGTGTCAAACTTGCTGACCGAAGGACGCGCTCCGATTTCGTCCAGGCGTGAAGGCGCCTGGTCGCGCGTCGAGATATGATGGACCGCCGGTATAGCCGGAATCCGTTCGTACAGCAATGGTTCCACTGCCTTTACGCGGGAATCTGCATGAAAGCGGTCCCGGAACAGGTCATTGAGAAGCACGTTAATCAGCGCCAGGAAGCTCATGCCCTGATGGTGAGCCATATAAGCACGCACGAGCACGCCTGGCTCGCCTTCCTTTGTTGACCGCCGGCCGAAGTCGATCGCCTCGTAGTAGCCGTAATCTTGGACCATCTCTTTTTCAGCGAGGCGCTTCAGGTTGCGAACGGCTGCATTCGTCTTGAAGGGCAGTGCAAGCATGGTCGCATAGGGCGCGACGACAAGGTCGCTTTCGAGGCCACGTTTCAACCCCAGCCAGGGCACGCCAAATGCTTTGTATTGGTAAGTCCGGTGGATATCAAGATCTGCATAAGCGGACTCCGATATCCCCCAGGGGACGCCCCTCCGGCGTCCATAGAGAATCTGCAATCGTACGGCTTCGTCAACTGCCTGATCCCAGAGCGAGTTCGGATAAACGCGCTGGAACAGCAGAGGCATCAGATACTCGAACATCGTACCTGTCCAGCTAAGAAGCACCCGGCGGCCCTCGTGAACGTTGTATGGACGACCGAGCGCAAGCCAATGGTCTACAGGTACATCGTTGCGTGCGATCGCAATAAAACCGCCTAACCTTGCTTCGCTAGCAAGTAAATCGTAGTAGGAATTATCACGGGTGCCGTTCGTGACGTTGTAGCCAACAGTGAACAAGCGCCGTTTGGAGTCGTACAAGAAGCGCAAATTATATTCATCCGCGAATAAGTTCAAACTATCGATCAACCCAGAGATCCTGTCTTGCGTCTCGCTGGCTTCCTGGACGGCAGCCCAGACTTGATCTTCAAGCATCGCGTTCTTTTCTTGCTCGCTACTCCCTATGTTTTCGTTAATGAAAGTGTCGACCTGGACGATCCTGGAAAGCTCAGAGATGGACGGCGGCTGCAGCACTCTTGCATTTGCGCTTCCTTCATCCCGAATCTCCGGATCAGAGATAAACTTCTGCAGGCTTAGATCCTGACCAAGCCAGCCCATATAGCGGTCGATGGTATTTATCCAATCCAAGAGTTCTCGTTCAAGCATGCGTGCCCAGTACGCCGCACCCGCCCGAAAACCAGCCTGCTGACGAAGCGCACCTGCAACTTCCAGCACCGGATCTTGAAGCTTGCGCAGTTTGGAGATAAGAGCGTCCGGCTCTGTGTCTTCTTCCCGAAGAACAGATACTATCGATTCAACAGAGGATTTGATCTCGGGGTTGGTATCTTCGGTCTGCAATGTATCCAGCAGGATTTCTGCGGTATCAAGCAGCCCCAACCGAGCGCGATCATCGATTAGAGGTGCTTCCAAACTGGTTTTTAAACCTTGCACCAATGTCCAGACCGACGCAATGAAGTTGCCGCTGTCAACGGTGGAAACATAGCGCGGCTCCAGCGGGGAGAGGTCTTTCAAGCTGTACCAGTTAAACAGGTGCCCCTCAAAGCGTTCCAATCGCTGCAGCGTCTCAAGCGTTTTTTCAAGTACGTCTGCTAACTGGTCTATGCTCAGGTAGCCGAGGTCAGAAGCCCCCAACGCAGACAGCATCCAGAGGCCGATATTGGTCGGGCTTGTGCGCAAGGCGAGTTGATTTTGATGTGAGACCTGATAATTATCTGGAGGCAGCCAATACGAATCGGGACCTACGAAATCAGCGAAGTAGCGCCAGGTCAATCGTGCGCTTCGGCGCAGGATGCGTACATCCGATCGATTGAGAGCCTCGCTCCGGGTACTGCGAGTCGGGATGCGGTTAAGAGCCCAGCCAATCAAAGGCGTGATCGCCCAGAGAGTAAGCCATGGAAGTGCGTATGGCAGAATAGGTATCCTCTGGGCGTACATGACCCAGACTGTGGAAAGGCTGAACAGGGTGACCAAACCCATCTGACCCACGTAAATACGCATCCGGGATTGAGTGCGCCACATCGCCATCTGTGAAGTGGTCCATTCCAGTAGGCGTCTTTTGCTGATCAGTCGACGATAAAGCACTCGCAGGATGGCATCCAGTGAGAGTCCCGCTTTGTGAGGGAGCAGTACGGCTTCGACCAGCGCCCGCAGGACATCTCTCCTTATAAATTGAAAGGAGAACGTCCGTCGCCCCGACACGCTGGTCAACCATGTAAGGGGTTGTGAGAGCGGTTGGAAGAGAAGCATCAGTGCGATCAACAACATGACATGTAGAGTCAATGACCATGATGTGAACCACGCAGTCAGCAAAGCAGCTACGCTTGCAGATGCCACCAGGCTGCGGCGCAGGTTATCGAAGATTTTCCATCGGTTAATCACGGATAAGGGATTGCGGGCCCATCCTTTGTTTCTGGTGGGCACCAGTGGAAGCAGCCATTCCAAGATCTGCCAATCCCCTCGAATCCAGCGGTGTTCACGGATGCTGTAAGCGGCATAAGTTGGTGGGAATTCGTCAAACAGCTCGATGTCTGAAGCAAGCCCGACCCGGACATGGGCCCCTTCGATCAAATCATGGCTCAGCAATCGCTGTTCCGGGAATCGATCTGAGAGGATCCGGTCAAAGATGCGCGGATCGTAAATGCCCTTCCCGAGATACGAAGTTTCGCCAGTTAGATCCTGGTATACATTAGAGACAGCCTTGGTATAGGGATCCGTGCCAACTGGATTTGTAAATATTCGGCTGAAGGGCGTTGCCGAAGCACTGGGAAGTGATGGGCTTACGCGCGGCTGAATGATGCCGTAGGTCCCCTGCTCAACCCAACCGTCCGCGGTCAGTTTGGGCTCGTTTAGAGGATGAGCGATGGTTTCCACCATCCGTCGTGCAGTATCACGAGGGAGCTGTGTGTCGCTATCCAGGGTGATCACGAATCGAAAATCCTGCAGTGCCTCCGGATCACCCACCCGCACGATCTCACGTCGTTCTTTGTCAGCGGCACCCGAAATTAAACGGTTGAGTTCCTCAAGCTTGCCCCGCTTGCGCTCCCAGCCGATATATTTTTGTTCGGTTTCAACCCACTCCCGCTCCCGGTGCAGCAAGTAGAAACGCGTCCCCCCGTACTTCGCGCGGAGCCCCTCGATCCCTTGCACTGCCGCCTGCAGTAACTCTCTATCGTTTTCGGCCTGCCTGGATGGGCTATCGACATAGTCCGAAAAAATTGCAAATGACAGATTCGATTCTCGATTTGCGAGATAGCGGATCTCAAGCTTTTCGATCTCATCCTTGATCGCGTCGACATCCGTCAGTAAGGTGGGAATGATGACCAGGGTCCGATATGCATCGGGGATCCCCGTATCCTCGAAATCCATCTTGGGCAGCCGACTGGCCGGCAGGATCCTGGTGAGCAGATAGTTTGTGAGTTCAACGGCGATTTGGGTGGCGGATCCCAGCAAGAAAAAGAGCACCACCGCCGCCTGCCAGGTAGGCGTGCTGCCGTCAGCAGTAACGACCGCTGGCGCCATTAACAATATCGTGAAGGAGGTGATAAGCAGCAGATAGACCGGCGTATGATATTTTCGGATCCATTTCCGTAGACGGAAAGTGGGCTTCTCATATGCATTTACCGCGCGGGTAAGATCTGCGCGACCGGCACCGATCAAGTAGGTTCCCACATGAACTGCGCGGATGTCATCCTGACGCCGGCCGCCCTGAGCTTCAGCTAGTTCGATTGCATGACGGGCGACATATACTTCCTCTGCCCTGGCTGCTCTCGCCAGCTCTTCCACCGCTTCACGGTATTGGTTGCGCGTGTCAAAATCCATGCGCCGGTAAACGCCAGCCGGATCGCGCCTCAACGTCCTTTCCACATGACTGAGCTCTTCAAAGATCTCTCGCCAGTCGAGCAGCGATAGGGTACGCAGGCTTGTGATCGCGTTCCCGATTGAAAGTTGGGCTGAGGCCTGCCGCGACTGTTCACTGATACTCTGCTCAGCGAGCGGTCGCTGAACGGTCCGCTCCAGCCAATTCTGGACCAAGGTAAGCAGCGAATCTTCATCATAGAGGTGGCCGGTCAACTGCACACCGAAATAGTGCGAGGGCGATGGAACCTCCCGGGTCATCTCAGTGATGATGGCAAAGAGCTGGTCCGGCTCCCGTCGCAGCGTAGAGAGCAGAAGGTAAGCCCAGTAGTTAGCCTGCTCACGTTCCCGCATTTCCACCCAGGATTGTCGGGTAAGCTCGCCGATACGCTCAACTAGAGCGATGCGCAGAAAGAGCGGCATCGCCCAGAGCTCACCAATCGACAGCGATTGCCTACCCTGATAACCCTCGATGAAATGACTGATATTGTCCTGATCCAGGCGAGCATCCGTCATCTCAACCAGTGTATGTGCAAGGCTGTAGATACGAGGCATGCCCCCATCCGGCTCGGAGACCAGCGCTGGCAGCTCTGAGAAGTAGCGAGGCGGGAGGTTCTCCAGGACATCCTTAACATGACCATCAATCATGTACTCGTTATCCAGAACCCATTCCGCTGCGGGGCTGAGCCTTTGCTCGAGACGCATTGCATCGTTCAAATCGCTGCAAACACCATGGATCGTTCTTCTAATCTCATCAACCCGCTTGAGAAGTCTCTGGTTCCCACCTCCGGACAGGTCGACACGCTGCCGGCTCGCGAGCCGCGCGGCGCGGTTTTCTAACTGCGTGGTCGGGAGGGAGGTGTATTCCTTTTGTTCTCCGATGGCGTTGAAGTCCCGATGTGGGTGGAGGATGAAAATAGCTGGCTCTGTCTCGCCCACTTCCCGGATGATGTTGAAGACCGGCTGCATGGCGTTAAGTTCACCGATGACGAGGACCAGGTTCTCATCCCCGGCCATCCGCTCCCGATATTTCTCGACCAGGTCCTGGGGGATAGGCTTGTAACGGAAGCGTGCAATCGTCAAGCCAATTGCGAAGCCCACCAGCGCGCTCGCCAGGGCAAAGATCGCCAGCTGCAGAATACTGTCGGAAGCTCCCGGCCCGAGCTGAAACTGGGTGG
>JASFUN010000117.1:0-5986 GCA_050050255.1 Anaerolineales bacterium
CCACTGTGATAGAATGGTGCACTGGTTCGAATGCGGTACTAAGAAGGCCATTCCAAATCTAGAGTAACCCCACATGTAATGAGGGCCAGATGCCAAGTGACTTCCTACCGATCGCTGTACTGCTGATAATCGCAATTGGCCTCGCTTTTATTATCATCATCCTGGGCCACCTGTTTGGACCCAAACGCCCCAACCCTCGCAAAGACGCACCTTATGAATCCGGTATGGAACCGTATGGGCCAGGTCGACGTCGGATGCCCGTCCATTTCTACGTCGTTGCAGTGCTTTTCATACTCTTTGACATCGAAATCATCTTCATGATCCCTTGGGCAGTTGTGCTCAAAGAAATCAAGCTGGTGGGCTTGGTCGAGATGGTCTTGTTCGTCGGTATTCTTTTCGTCGGTTTGATTTACGCTTGGAAAATTGGAGCTCTGGAATGGGATTAGAGCAGAAATTAGGCAGTTTTGGCGTCGTCACGACCAGCCTGGAGAAGGTTGTTAACTGGAGCCGCACACGCGCAATGTGGCCGATGCTTTTCGGCCTGGCCTGCTGCGCCATCGAGATGATGTCCGCGCAGTCGGCTGATTACGACATGAGCCGCTTTGGTATGGAGTTGATGCGTGCCAGCCCACGGCAGAGCGATTTGATGATCGTTGCTGGACGCGTGAGCCGCAAGATGGCCCCCGTGCTGCGGCGGCTCTACGATCAGATGCCCGACCCGAAGTGGGTTGTGGCGATGGGGGATTGCTGTTCCTGTGGTGGCATTTTTAACAACTATGCCATCGTCCCCGGGGTCGACGAGATCGTCCCGGTGGATGTCTATGTGGCTGGATGCCCACCGCGTCCAGAAGCGCTGATCCACGGGATCCTGACTCTGCACGAGAAAGTCCGTGGTGAGTCGATGAAAGATTGGTCCTGACGCAGGCGTCTACCGTGTCTGAGCAATCCGGAAGCAGTAAATCTCCCGGGGATGCATTCAAAGGTTGAACAGTTATGAGTATTCATGCACAGATTGTCGAATCGCTTCAGGATGAATTCGGCGAGAAGATCCTTGATGTCGTCGAGTTCCGTGGGGACACGACGGTTTATGTTGAACCTGGATCGATCGTGCCAGTTTGTGAGTTTCTACGCGATCACGAGACGTATGCTTTCAACCTGCTGGCAGCACTCACTGCGGTCGACTATTGGCCAGAGGAACCGCGCTTCAACGTGGTCTATCAACTCTACAGCCTATCCAACAAGATCTTCTTCGGTCTGAAAGTACCAATCAACAGCGATGCGGCGCAGGTGCCGACAATCGAGAAGGTTTATCCAAACGCTAACTGGCATGAACGGGAAGTGTACGACATGTTCGGTGTGCATTTCGAAGGGCACTCCGACATGCGACGCATTTTGATGCCCGAGGATTGGGAGGGCCATCCGCTGCGCAAAGACTTCCCGCTTGGGTACGAAGAGATCCAGTTCTCGTTTAACTTCGACGAAATCGACAAACGCAAGCCATACGCGAAAGAGTAGTATCGAAAACCACGACAGAGGCGGTACAGGATGTTCGGAGAACATAAAGAGATTACCCTGGAAGACCTGAAACATTTAGTCTCAGACAGGGCTATCGAAGGCGAGACCATGTTGTTGAACATGGGACCGCAGCATCCCAGCACGCACGGCGTGCTGCGCTTGCTTCTCGAATTGGATGGCGAGGTCATCGTGAGCTGCGTTCCCGACATCGGGTTCCTGCACACAGGTATAGAAAAGAACATGGAGGCCAAGCCCTACGAGAAGGCGCTCGTGATGACCGATCGTATGGACTACCTCAACAACCTGGGCAATAACCTGTGCTATTGTCTTGCGATCGAAAAACTAGTCGATCTCGATGTGCCGGAGAGGGCCCAGGCTATCCGTGTGATCCTGACCGAACTGCAGCGCATTTCCTCGCACCTGGTATTCACGGCGAGCCACGCACTGGACCTGGCAGCGATGTCGGTCTTCCTCTACTGCTTCCGCGAGCGTGAGCGCATTTTGGACATCTTCGAAATGTGCTCTGGCGCCAGGATGATGACCTCTTTCTTCCGCCCGGGCGGTTTGTGGCGGGATGTCCCGGATGGGTTTGAAGCTGCGGTGCGTGACTTCCTGGAGATGATGCCGGGACGCATCGATCAGTATGAAGCCCTGCTTACAAACAACCCGCTCTATCTCGATCGGGTGAAAAACATCGGCGTGATCAACAGCGAAGACGCGCTGGCATGGGGTCTGACCGGCCCCAGCCTGCGGGCCACCGGGCTTGCGTGGGATTTGCGCAAGTCCAATCCCTACAGCGGCTATGACAAGTACGACTTCGAGGTTCCGACCGGTGAGAACGGCGACACCTTCGACCGCTATATTGTGCGCATCCACGAGATGCGCGAATCGCTGAAGATTATCGAGCAAGCGCTCGATAGTCTGCCGGAAGGCCCTACCCGCAGCGACAACCGCAAATTCGTCCCTCCTCCGAGGTCAGAGCTTGGGCATTCGATGGAAGCAGTCATTCATCATTTCAAACTCTGGACGGAAGGCTTCCCGGCGCCGAAGGGCAGCGTCTATCATGCCGTTGAATCACCGCGCGGGGAGCTGGGCTGCTACCTTGAGGGTGATGGAGGTGCCAAGCCGCTGCGCGTACATTTCCGCACCCCCAGCTTCGCGGCTTTACAGGTGCTGCCCATCCTTTCCAAGGGGCATCTGGTAGCCGATATCGTAGCCATTATCAGCAGTTTGGACCCTATTCTGGGGGATTCGGACCGCTAGCGGGAAGTGATAATCTGCAGTGGTGATGCCCATCGAATAAGGAGCGTTTACTTTGCTCGCTGAGAAATATCAAGCAGAAATTGATCAGATTTTGAAGAAATATCCACCCGATCAGAAGCGCGCCGCCGTGCTCCCGCTCCTTTACCTCGCCCAGCAGGAAGACGGCGTCATAACGAAAGTTGCCATCGCCGAGATAGCGGCGCTGCTGGATCTTGATGAAACCCAGGTGGGAGCGCTGATCGGCTTCTATACCTTGCTGCATGACAAGCCGGGGGGCAAGATCCGCATCCAGGTATGCACGGATCTCCCCTGTGCGCTGCGCGGTGCCGAGAAATTTGCGGAGGAACTTTGCGAGAACCTCGGGGTCCGCATCGGCGAGACGACCGAGGATGGTTTCGTGACGGTCGAGGAAGTCATGTGCCTGGCGGCCTGTGACCACGCCCCGATGTTCCAGGTTCAGGAGCCGACAGGGATCCATTACCACGAAGATCAGACGGTAGAAAAAGCATTGGAAGTGATTGAGCAGTATCGGAAGAGGGAAAGTGATGCCTGAATATATCCTCCTTCGTCATCGCGATATTCCCGGCATCGATGGTCTGGATGTATATCTGGAACATGATGGCTTTAAAGCATTTGAGACGGTGGTGACCGAACGATCACCTCAGGAAGTGATCGATGAGGTCAAGAAATCCGGCCTGCGCGGCCGCGGTGGAGCAGGCTTTCCCACAGGGGTGAAATGGAGCTTCCTCACCGCGGATGTGTTCCCGCGCTACGTCGTCGCCAACGCAGACGAGTCGGAACCGGGGACTTTCAAGGACCGCGAGATCCTGGAGAGCAACCCCTACCAATTCCTCGAAGGGGTCGCGATCTGTTCTTTTGCTGCCCAGGCCCATACGGCTTACATCTACTGTCGTGGCGAGTTCTGGGATCTGGCACAGCAGCTTGAAAAGCAAATTGGCCTGCTCTACGAACGAAACCTGTTAGGCGAAGGCCTGTTTGGCACAGATTACAGCCTCGACCTGCATATCCATGTGGGGGCAGGCGCATATATCTGTGGAGAAGAGACCGCTCTGCTTGAGTCGCTCGAGGGTAAGCTTGGTCAACCGCGTCTGCGACCTCCATTTCCGGCCGCAGAAGGTCTGTTTGCCAAGCCTACCGTGGTCAATAACGTCGAGACACTCACAAACCTGCCGCCGATCATCAATCGCGGTGCGGACTGGTATCGCTCGATCGGCACCGAGAAAAGCACTGGTCCGAAAGTGTTCTGCCTCTCAGGGAGAGTCAATAAACCGGGGAATTATGAACTGCCGATGGGCACCACCTTCCGGGAGTTGATCTACGAGCATGGCGGCGGAGTGCCAGGGGATCACAAAGTGAAGGCGATTATGCCCGCAGGTGCCTCCTCGGCGATGATCCCGGGCACTGACGAAGTTCTCGATACCCCCATGGATTATGAATCGCTGACCGAGTTTGGATCGCAGCTCGGCTCAGCTTCTATCATCGTCCTGGATGAGACGGTAGACATTGCATGGGTGACCTACAAGACATCGAGCTTTTTCAAGCACGAGTCCTGCGGTAAATGCACACCATGCCGGGAGGGCACTTACTGGATGTATCAAATCCTGGACCGCGTCCAGAACGGCGGTGCAGAGCTTGAGGATATCGATCTCACTGATCTAGTTGCACATGGGATCGAAGGTAAGTGTCTCTGTGCGCTTGGTGAGTTCGCCATCATGCCGGTGATGTCGGGGATCCGGCAGTTTCGTGATGACTTTGAAGCCCACATCGGGGATGAAAGATGAGTGAAACGTTGGTAACGTTAACAATCGACGGCAAGGAAGTCAGCGTGCCTGCGGGTACGCTGGTTGTCGACGCAGCCAAAAAAGTCGGGATCGACATCCCTGTTTTCTGCTATCACCCGAAGATGGAACCGGTGGGCATGTGCCGCATGTGCCTGGTCGAGGTAGGCATGCCCAAGCGTGACCGTCAGTCTGGAGAGATGGTCACGGACGAGAGCGGTGAGCCGGTTATCGAATTTCGACCGAAGCTGGAAACCTCCTGCACGATGCCGGTCAGTGAGGGCATGGTTGTTCAGGTTTCGAGCGAGAAGGCGGTCGCAGGCCGCAAGAACATCGTCGAATTTCTGCTCACTTCCCATCCCTTAGACTGTCCAATTTGTGACAAGGGCGGCGAGTGCCCACTGCAGAATCTGACCATGGAGCATGGTCCGGGGAAGAGCCGTTTTCTTTACGAAAACAAGATGCATCTCGCTAAACATATTCCCCTGGGAGACCTGATTTACCTCGATCGGGAACGCTGCATTCAATGCGCCCGCTGCATTCGTTTTCAAGAACAGATCGTGGATGATCCCGTGCTTGAATTTGATGAGCGTGGGCGCAAGCTTCAAATTGTCACGTTTTCAGAACCGGGTTTTGATTCCTACTTCTCTGGCAACACCACGGACATCTGCCCGGTCGGCGCGCTGACGACCGCCGACTTTCGATTTGGCGCCCGCCCGTGGGAACTCAGCGCGGCGCCCACGATTTGTACGCATTGCCCGGTGGGCTGCAACCTGACGCTGAACACCAGGCGCGAAGCTAAAGCTGGCGGCAGGACGGTCGTCAAACGCGTTATGCCCAGGCAGAACGAAGCCGTCAACGAGATCTGGATCTGCGATAAAGGCCGCTTTGCGCATCACTACGCCTCGAGCCCGAACCGACTGACCCATCCTATGATCCGGCGGGGCGGCGAACTGGTCGCAGCCAGCTGGGCTGATGCCCTCAAAGCTGCGGCAGAGGGCATCCAATCTGCCGGTAACAAGGTCCTGGGCGTAGCCGGCGGACGTGCTGCCAATGAGGACCTCTTCGTGCTCAAGAGTATTGTCGAGGCGCTGGATGGACAGACGATTCTGCACGACACGATGGCAGGTGGCGATCAGGTCATGCAGTTTGGGGTCGGCAAGGGGACCAACCTTAAGGAACTGGGGAAGGGAGATGCGGTCCTGGTGATCGCATCTGATTTGCATGAAGAGGCTCCAATCTGGTGGCAGCGTATCTTCGACGCGACCAGGCGTGGGGCTGACCTTGTCGTCGCAAATGCACGCCAGACCCGATTGGACGATTACACAACCCACTCACTTCGCTACTCCTATGGCGATGCAGTTGAAATGGCGCAAGCTTTGTCCGCAATGGTTTCCGGCAAGCAGGGC
>JASFUN010000118.1:0-5985 GCA_050050255.1 Anaerolineales bacterium
CCTTACTTCATCTCGCTCATTGACCCTAGCGACCCGCACGATCCGATCCGAAAGCAGGTCATCCCAACGCAATCAGAACTCGTGCCTTTCCATGGCATGAGAGTCGATTCGCTTGGTGAGGAGGCGCATTCCCCAGTCCCGGGTCTCGTGCACCGTTACCCGGATCGGGTGCTCATGCTGGTCACGACACAATGCGCCTCATACTGCCGCTACTGCACGCGCTCGCGCCTCGTCGGTGACCCGCACGCACAGTTTTCTTCCGATGATGCCGAACGGCAGCTGGCGTACCTGCGTGAGCACAGTGAAGTTCGAGATGTGCTCTTATCTGGAGGCGACCCGCTTACGCTGGCTCCGGCGGTGCTCGAGCGCCTTCTTGCCGGGCTGCGTGAAATCGAGCATATCGAGGTGATCCGCATTGGCAGCCGTGTGCCGGTCTTCATGCCGATGCGGGTGGACGATCAACTCACTGAGATGCTGCAGAGATACCACCCTCTGTGGTTGAACATTCACATTAACCACCCCAATGAGATCACGACTGAGCTGGCTGAAGCCACAGACCGGCTGACGCGCGCAGGTATCCCGCTGGGGAATCAATCTGTTTTACTGGCCGGCGTGAACGATTGTGTGAACGTCCAGCGTCAGCTGGTGCATGACCTCGTGCGCCTGCGTGTGCGGCCCTACTATCTCTACCAGTGCGACCTCGTTGCCGGTGCAGGCCATTTCCGCACGCCGGTAGCAAAGGGGATCGAGATCATCGAGGGTTTGCGTGGGCACACCTCCGGATATGCAGTGCCGACATTTGTCGTCGATGCGCCCGGGGGCGGTGGCAAGATTCCGGTAATGCCAAACTACATGCTCAGCCAGGGCGTCCACAGCGTAGTCCTGCGAAACTATGAGGGTCAGCTAGCGCGCTATGAGGAACCCGAGCGCTATGCCAGCCATGACCCGGAGAATTGCAGCTTCTGCAGAGAAGAAAATGTGACTGAACACGGGACCAGCGTGCATGCCCTGCTCCAAGGACAGGATCCAGCGTTCAAGCCACAGTGGCTGGATCAGGAGCAGGTGCAACGTGAAGTGCTGCCTTCCGCTGTCAACGCCCATTTAACGAAGGGACTGCGCCGCTCGACGAACGGCAGCAAGCGTAATGGCGGGCGCTCAAGGTAGCACGTTTTAATCGATCAGCCCCGGGACATCGCAACCTGAAAAACGGGCCGCGTGAAGCGCGGCCCGTTTTTGCCATGACCGACCCTGCCTCGGGATTGAGGTCTGAAATACTGGCCAGATGGCCGATGTAATGAAAATAATATCATGTAATATATACCATGTATTGACGGTCCCGGGAGCAGGGTGAAATTGTGCAGATAGGGCGAGCAATTGATCCGACAAGCAGCCCGGTGATCCCCCACCACGTTTTTGAAGACCGTCGACTAAATTTAATCTATGCTTGAGTATGCGGAGAAGAGCTTGATCCGCAGAGGAGAATGCAATGAATGGTTCAAGATTACCCTGGATCATCCTTGGGTTGATGGCGGCTATGTTCGTGCTGGTCATCGGGCTGGCCGCAGTCCTGATCGGCACGGACCTGCTGGACCTGGATCGTCTTAACAACCCGGGGGAGGGGCAAGGTACGCCTACTTTAGCCCCCGATCAAGTTGGCCCTGGAATCAGCGTCATTGAAGGGTTCGTTTGGCATGATCTCTGTGCCAACAATTCCGAAGGACAAGCTGTGCCGCTCGAGATGCCCGCTGGTTGTGTCCTGGCCAGCAGCGGCGGTCTGACCGCAAACGGCTTACACGAGGCGGGCGAGCCCGGCCTGGGCGCGATAGCAGTGTTCCTGGGTGAGGGTGTTTGTCCCTCGATCGGTCTGGCGACCCAGATCACGCGCGGCGACGGCTACTATTCCTTCGACGGTCTGCGCGCGGGTACGTATTGTGTTTCTATCGACTCGCTGTCAGCCTCTAATGCAGCCCAACTGCTGCCCGGTGGGTGGACGGCGCCGCGCACGAGCGCGGCTCAAGCCGGGGTTACGATCACGATCGCCGAAGGTGAGCGTCGCGGCGGGGTTGACTTCGGATGGGATTACCAGTTCCTGCCGGTCCCACCCACCCCGACCATCACGCCGACAGTGACGCTCACGCCGACGCCAACGCTCACGCCCACGGCTACACCGGTCCCAATACCATGCGATTGGGTCGCTTTCGTCAAGGATGTGACCGTTCCTGACGGGATGGTCTTCAAGCCAGATCGGGATTTCACCAAGACGTGGCAGGTCAAGAATATCGGCACCTGCACCTGGACCAAGAATTACGCATTGGTGTATGTCTCTGGGGAACGCATGACCGGGGACAAAGTCACGAACCTGAGTCGCTCGGTCGCCCCAGGGCAGACGATCGACATTTCCATCGAATTGACCGCACCGGTTGAGGCAGGCAAGCACGTCGGATACTGGGCACTGCGCAACGCCTCCGGGAAAGTGTTTGGTATCGGGCCGAAAGCCCTGGAGGCCTTCTGGGTTTCCATCCGTGTGGAGAAGCCCAAGACGCTCGCCTACGATCTGGCCACGAATGTCTGTGATGCGAGCTGGGTGTCCGGCGCCGGCATAATCGCATGTCCGAGTGAGGCTTATGATGTCGCCGGGTTGGTCAGGGGGCTCAACAACCCGGTGATGGAGGGCAACCGTAAAGAGAACGAAGCGGGGATCCAGCTGATCCCGGAAGGCATCGCGGATGGCTACATCCGTGGTACGTTCCCGGCTTTCGGCGTGAAAAAGGGTGATAGTTTCCGATCGGTCGTATCCTGCATGAACGACTCGCTCGAATGCGATGTGCAGTTTCGGCTCTCCTACCAGATCGGAGACGGGGAGATCAAAACGATCGAGAAGTGGAATGAGCGTTACGACGGCAAATACACTGCGATCAACGTCGACTTGAGTTCGCTGGCCGGAAACGAGGTGAAGTTCATCCTCGAGGTGCGGGCGCGCGACGTTTTCGACCAGGATTCGGCTTTGTGGCTGCACCCCTCGATCTGGCGATAAGTTGTTCACAAAGAGGTGCATGTCGAATGATGGCAGATCGGCATGCACCTCTGCAAGGGGCAGACCGTTATCAGGAGGGGCGTTGAATAGACCAGATCCGGTTTAGATAGAGGAGATCAGGCATGGTGGGCAGACCGACTTGAGGGTTTATCAGCAACCACGGCGCCGTACTTTCAATTCTCTACCAGGAGAGTGATGTTACCGCTCGGATTGTGGGCGAGCGTTTGGGGATAACGGAGCGGACAGTACGCCGTATCCTTAAAGACCTGGAAGCGGGAGGGTATATCACCCGTCAGCGCCGTGGGCGGACTAACACCTATCGTGTGCACCTCGAACTTTCACTGCGCCGCCCGGATCAACACGGCGTTACCGTGGGGGAACTCCTGAGGATCATGCACGCACATGGCGATGCGAAACCCAGCAAGGGAGCTGTGGGAGAGTAGCCATGGGGACGTGGTGATCGGGGGCTTTTGGAAATCAAGCGCATCCCCCCTGTTGCCAGGAGGGGTGGCAGATAATGCCAGGGATGGGGGCTTGCTGGTCGTCGAGCGGATGGAGAGCTTGCAAGCTTTGTTGCCTGCTGAATCAGCCTTCCAGAGCGTCTAGGAGTGTGCCGATATCGACCTCTCGCTGGTCCTGCCTGCGGAGCGGTCTATGATCGTTGATCGTGTAAATGTTGCGGCGCCCCTGCTTGGTGATCTTAATATAGCCTTCCGTTTCCAACTCCTGGATAATCCTGCGGACTGATCGCACCGTGATGCCCAATACCTGGGCGACCTCGCGGGCGGTGATCATCCCGTGCCGGTTGAGCAAGACCAGCACGGCTCCATGATTGGTGATGAAGGTCCATTTCGGTCGTGGTGACATCATATTATCCTGGGTGTGATAGCGCAGTGAACCTGTCGCCTCATCAATGATCGCATTACCCTGAGATATATAGCATGGATTTAATCTTCGTGCGCAGGCCGGGGGCCAGGATCGTGGAGTTCAAGGCTCGAAGGCTGGACGCATTCATATGTAAATACGCCCTAGCAGGAACGACGACAAAGTCACGCCGCAAGCAAGTTAGCGGTTATGAATTGATCAAATTGCGCTGAAGAATTCAGCGAGTTGATTGATGGCGCGCTCGATATTCGCCATGCTGTTCGCGTAGGAAATGCGCAGGTAGCCCTCGCCGTTCTTCCCGAATGAGGTTCCCGAGAGCAAGGCTACCCCAGCTTCTTCCAAAATCCGGTCGGCCAGCGTGCTGGAAGAGAGCCCGAAGGAGGACACATTCGGGAAGGCGTAGAAAGCACCCTGGGGTTCGGCACAGCTTACGCCGTGGATGGCGTTGAGGCCTTCAACCAGCAGGTCACGTCGGGATCTGTATACTGCGACCATCGCTTCGACTTCTTCTTGCGAACCGGTGATCGCGTTCAAGCCAGCGTACTGCGTAAAATGCGCCGTGCAGCCGATGGAGTGAGTGAGCAGCAGGGCGACGCGTTCCGCAAGGTCGACGGGCATGATCCCATACCCCAGGCGCCAGCCCGTCATCGCATACGTCTTCGAGAACCCATCCACGAGTATCGTACGTGATTCCATGCCGGGTAATGCGAGTATGGTCGGCAGGTCACCATCAAGGTAGTGCAGGCGTGAGTAAATCTCATCGGAGATGATCCAGCTATCGTGTTTGTGCGCGGCTGCTGCGACCTGCTCCAGGTCTGTCCGCTTCATCACACCCCCGGTTGGGTTGCCAGGCGAATTCAAAATGATCAACCTGGTGCGTTCGTTTACAAGGTCTTTGAACGCCTGCATATCGAACGAGAAGCCACGCTGCTCATCGAGGGGCACCGGCACCGGATTCCCTCCGGCGACGCGGATCATTGCTGCGTAGGTCGGAAAGCCGGGATCGGGGTAGATCACCTCATCACCGGGTTCGACCAATGCCAGCACCGGGAAGAACAGGTTCGGTTTGGCGCCGGGTGACACCACTACTTGTTCTGCGGAAAACTCGAGACCACGCCGCCGGCCGGCATCCTCAGCGATGGCGGCGCGCAGTTCAGGGATGCCAGCCGGTGGGTTGTAGCGTGTGTGACCGTCATCAATTGCAGCGATGCCGGCCGCGCGTATGGGCTCGAACGTGTCAAAGTCAGGCTGTCCGATCTCAAGATGGATGATTTCACGACCCTGCGCTTCGAGGTGTTGAGCGCGGGCAAGGACGTGGTAAGCGCCCTCAGGTTTTAACGTTTGAGTTCGTTGAGCGAACGGCATGCAGACCTCCTACTGTCCACGTAGCAGGTTTGATTGTAATAATAAAACGACCTGTTGTGTGTACGCGTTTCGGTTAAGGATCAGGCTGGCTTTAACGCCTCCCCGGGGTTGCTGTTGGTCGAGAGGGGCTTACAGGTGTGTTTGTCGGGAGCCCCGTCCTGGTTGTCGCTGACGGCTGGATAACTAGACGCGGTGTGGGTGTCGAGGTGGGTGGTGGTGTGGTCGAAGTCGGCGTGGACGCAGGTAACGACGTGGGGGTGCAGAATGCATAGGGTGGGGTTGCTGCCGGGAAGCGATATGTCTCATATGCATCCGAACTCTCATCCCGGGGAAAAGAGCCATCGATCTCCGCGAAGACATCAAAATATGAATCGGCCGGGAAGGTCCCACCTGCACCGCCGATGAGTTGCGCTTGCAGCAGGATGCAAGCCTCCTCGCCGGGTCCTAGTTGCCCCGGAAGGCCAAGTTCGCTCAGGTCCAATTTCGTAAGCAGCTTAGGTCCTGGTCCAAAGCCGCTCTCACCCATCATCGTCATCATACCCTCTGCGTTATAACCAAAGGGCAGACTGAGACCAGAGATGCTTTCTGCCGATAAACCTGCAGGCGTGCTGTCGACGATGATGATCCACTGTGCACCGCCATCCGTCCCACCCAGGTCGATGGCCACTGCACCGCCATCGGTGCCACCCAGATCAATGCCT
>JASFUN010000119.1:0-5957 GCA_050050255.1 Anaerolineales bacterium
CGGTTCACCGCGGCTTGAGGCGCTCGGGTCTATGCCGCCTGTATCAACCACGTCGAACACGATCCCGTTCCATTCGGCCTCTGCGACCAATCTGTCCCTGGTGGTGCCGGGGGTAGCATCAACAACCGCAAGCCGCGCTCCTGCAAGCCGGTTGAAGAGCGTTGACTTGCCTACATTGGGCCGGCCGACCAGGGCGACAATGGGGCGGAGATTCATGATTTCAGGATTCGGGTTGGAAGGTAGCCGTCGGTGTAGGCCTTGCGGTGAAGGTGATCTCTACCTCGATGACGGGCGGATTCGGTTCCTCAAATGACACACCCTCCGGGACATCGGTGACTTGAGGGTCGAGTTGGAAGACGCCTATGGATAGACCCTGCGCGTCGACGATCACCTTAACCTGGTTTGGCAAAAGTTGGTCGAGGATCACATTCGGGCCGGTGACGATCAAGGAAACCTCTTCGGGTGAGGGGTAGGCGAAAAGCCCGAAGCCCAGATTGGAGACTTCAACCGGTCGCGTAAGCACCAGGGAGGTTTCGACAGTTTCGATTTCAACAGTAATATCCACACTCTGGACGCCGACTAACGTAAACTGCTCAGGTAGGTTGAGGGCGACCGTCCGGGTTGTGTCCCCGGTAAAGTTGGAGATGTCTAACGGTTCTGTCTGCACGAACCCGGGGAGGGATTCGAGTGCTACCGGATCCTCCGAGAATACTGCCACCTCCGTAGGATCGACGCTGATGCGGGTCAACCTGTAGTAGCCTTGCGCTTCTAGCTGCTCCCTTCCCTCCACGATAGGGACGACAACGAGCCTCCTTATGTTTTCCCGTTTTGTGATCTGCAGCTGTACACGGAGCGTATCCTGGCTTAACTCGACACCTTCGACTGCATCACCCTGTGCGTTGACAGGCGTCATGGGGAATTGTTGATCGACCGATCGCTGGCGGTTGTTCAGGTCGATTCGGACCTGAACGGATTCCACCTCGTCCACGGCACTGCGGGGTCCTTCGACGGTTACCTGCTCCAGCTCCAAGAGCGGCTCTTCAGCGGCATAGTCCGCTCCAGGCTCGCCGGTCAGGATCACGCGCACATCGACCTGTTTGGTGGCAAGCGGTTCGATGGTTACGGATACAGATTCCGGAGAGATTTCTGTGATTTGAGTTGCCCGTCGGTCCACCTGACCGTGGGTATCCACGCGATGAACGCCGGCCTCCAGGCTGGATAAGTCGACGTAGATCTCGATATCTTCGAGTGAAAGGTTGCGCCAGGTCGATGAAGGGGCCCGGATCGTCACCTCTGCTTCTTGGGGCAGATCGCCGATTATCGTCAGTCCAGGCTGCAGGTCGCGGTAGTCAACGGGTACCGGCTCGGGGAATATCTGCTCCTCAAGTGGGTCTTCCGTGCTGACGGCAGCTACCCAGGCGGTGATCGAGAGGATGAAAGCCAGGAATAGCGTGCCGAGGTTCTCGCGCAGCCAGCTGATCATGAGCTACGGCCTCATTCCCCGGTGATCCCTGAGATCAGACGATTTTGGCGCAGCAGGAAGCGCTCCAGCCAGGCAGGTAGTCGGCTGCTGGCGCGCGGCCTGAAGAAAGCAGTCAGGATATTGCGCAGACGGGCCTGGTCCAGGCGGCGGATGATCCTCCCGTTGTGGGTCACCGATATGCCGCCCGTCTCTTCCGAAACAACGACGGAGACGGCGTCGCTGACTTCGCTTATCCCGAGTGCGGCGCGATGACGCAGCCCCATCTGGCGCTCAGGTGTGCGCGTCAATGTGCCGCTGGAGGAAAGCGGCATCACGCACGCAGCGGCAGCGATGCGGTTCTCATGAATGATCACAGCGCCATCGTGAAGGGGTGTGTTTATGTGGAAAATTTGAAGCAGGAGCTCGGGTGTGAGTTCTGCATCCAAGCGGACCCCCGTGTCTTTATACTCTTCCAGAGGGATATCGCGCTCGATGACGATCAGGGCTCCATAGCGGCGGTCGGACAATCGCTGGGAAGTGGTGCAGATCGTATCGATGAGATGTTCCACCTGGTCGGGAGTGCTGGCTACACTGAACATGTTGCTCGTGCGACCCAGGCGTTCTAGGGCCCGCCGGATCTCAGGGGCGAAGATCACGGGTATCGCCACCAGCAGCGCCGGCAGCGCGTTGTTCAGCAGCCACGTGAACGCGGGCAGGTTGAGCAAGCTGGTCAATAGCGCGATGGTGATGATCAGGACGATCATGCCGCGCAGCAGGACAACAGCCTGGGTGCCCCTGAGCAGACGGAGCAGGAAGAAGACAATCACCGTAACCAGGGCAACATCGACTGCGCTTAGCCAGTCGAAGCGCTGGAAAAAGAAGGTCAGTTCCTGTACGAAATCAGCCAAGGGAATATCCTGCGGTTCGGTGCGTTACCCTACTCATCTGCCTCTATGTTGCTCAGCAGTTCTTGATAGCCTTCGATGTTGGGAGGTTCAAGTTCGATGATGGTCTTGATGGTGCGTGCAGCTTCCTGGGTCTGCCCGGCGTCCAACTGGATCTCTCCAAGCGCGTCATACTGGGCGATTGCATCGGCTTTACGTCCGGCCGCGCGGTAGGCCCTGGCCAGCCTTGAGTGCAGGATCTGTTTGCCTGGGTATTCCCGGGCGAGCTCTTCCAGGAGGGCCAGCGCTTCCTTGGATTGTTCCGTCTCGACCAGGTGGTCCAACTGACGATCAAGCGCTTTGCCGGCTTGTTTTTCCTGCCCGAGGCGCAGGTTGAGGTCGATCACCTTCAGACGTGCATCCTCGTTGTCAGGTTCTAATTCGCAGATTTCTTCAAACACGCGCAGCGCTTCCCGCCAATCGAGATGTGAAAGGTCTATGTCGCCGATGCGGTTCAGTAAGCGAACATGCCAATCTTTGTCCACCGCGCTGCGCTGCGTGAGAGCCAGGGCTTCCTGCAGGGCGATGCGGGCGTTGTCAATTTCTGCCATCTGGCGATAAAGGTCAGCCAGCTCAATATATTGCTCTAAGGCTTCCTGCACTCGATCCTGTTGGGCGAGCAGTTGAATGAGCTGTTTGCGGGCGCCGATATCGATCGGTGAGTGGCGGATGATGCGCTTGAATATCTGCGTTGCTTGCGGGACTTCTCCACGCACCTTGTGAGTGCGGGCGATTGTACGAAGCTTCGTCATGCCTGCTGGGGTGTTGCCGCGCTGGATGAGGATCTCAGCTATGCGGAAATGCAGCCCAAGGTAACTGGGAACATAATCCATGGCAAGCATGGCTTCTTCCAGGGCAACAATATGCATGCCGCGGTTCATGAAGTCATCGATGCGTCCGATCGACTGTAGGACCTTTTCGGTGCCTCCGACAGCAAGCATGTCTGCGATCGGGACCAGAGTAGCCCCTTCGCCGCTGGTCTCAAGCGATCGGCGAGCCTGCCTCAAGCGCTCCAGCCATTCTGGACCGCTCAGGAAATTCAATGTGTTCTCGACGATCTTCGAGAGCGAGTCCTCATCACCCTCGTTGAGCGAAGCCATGATCGTGTCGTAGAGCTGGGTCAATTGGTTTGATTGGCTCTCGTCCACGGAGAGGCTGTCCGCCTTGTGAAGGGCCTGCAGCAGGTAACGGGCAGCCTCGGGAAGATCCTCTTTGATGCGCGCCAACCTACCCAGCGCCAGGTTTGCGCCGAGATCCAGCTCGGGATGCCCCAGCGACTGCCTCAAGTGTTTGGCAGCCTCATCGTGGTCTTCGAGGTTTTTGAGCAGGATGCCGAGATTGTAGTGGAGCGCAGGATGGTCAAGACCGGCCTGGATTGCACGCTCATATTCGGCGATCGCCTGGCGTTTGTTGCCTCTGGTCTGCAGGTCGATGGCCTGACCTAGATAGTGAAGCATGCGCGGCTGACCGATTTGCTTACGTTCCATGCTGATGCGCCCTGCAGTCAGGTCGGATAGTTCGGCCGGTGTTGACTCTTCATCCTCATCATCTGATTGATCTTCAAACACCAGACCGGCCAGTATGGTCAGCGCTCGCGATTGGGCGACGGCTTCCGGGTCGGCTTGTTGACTGTCCTCAACTTCTACTGCGTCCTGCTCGTCAGATTTGAGAAATTCGCGCACATCCTCCATATGAAGGGGCGCGGTGGAACCGCGTGGTTCTAGCGGTTCGGGCAGCTCTGAACCTTGTTGAAGCTGCTTTAGCGCCTGGGCGGCTTGTTTTTCTCCCGGGATGATGCGCAATGCGCGTTGCACTGATTCAATCGCCCGGTCGATCTTGCCCTCCGTTTGGAGGATCGATGCAAGCGCGAGGTATTCAAAGACCGCTTCACGCTTTCGTCCGAGGCGATCATACACCTCTGCGAGCTTTGCCCGGCTGGAACGGTCCGAGGGTTTCATGCGGGCGATGTGAGCCCAGTTGTCGATCGCCCGCTCGGCATTGTGCTGCTTTATGTGCAAATCGGCTGCAGCTTTGCGGCGGGCTACAGCGTCATTAATCTTGCCAAGCCGCTCCAGGATCTCGGAAATCTTCTCGATCGGTATGGGGTTCTCAGGGGAGAGTTTCCCGGCGTGCTGGTATATCTTTAAGGCTTCCTGGTACTGTTCCGCCTCAAGCAGGGCAAGTCCCAGGCTGGTAAGCGCACCGGGGTGGTCCGGGCTCAACGCCAGCGCTTTCCGATAAAAACCAATGGCCTTATCCCACTCCAGATCCCAGGCAGCGGAGTGGCCTAAACGCATTGATTCTTCGAAGTGCTCCTGACGCTCTGTCATTGTTCCCGATGTTTGTCTGTTGGGGTAGCGAGG
Organism: Anaerolineales bacterium; assembly: GCA_050050255.1. Classification (GTDB taxonomy): domain Bacteria; phylum Chloroflexota; class Anaerolineae; order Anaerolineales; family E44-bin32; genus E44-bin32. The sequence continues at coordinate 4,770 of JASFUN010000119.1, forward strand.
CGAGTATAGCATAATCTCGGGTCGACTGCCCCAGGGTCCGTTTCCTGTGTGATTAAACCTGTACGATGCGTAATTCTGGATGCATAAACGGGGCCATTCGTCAACCCCGGAACACGTCAGAATTGCGGCTTTCTAATCTTTTACAACACCAAACTGTTATAGAGGCTTCATGTCAGCCCAGTTTTCGCCCATCTTCGTCTCCGTCTTTAACGGGACATCAAGCTGGTAGGCCTGCTGCATGACCTGCTCCACCATCTCGCGCGTCTCCTGGAGTTCTTCCGCGGGACATTCAAATACGAGTTCATCGTGGACCTGCAAGAGCATTGCAGCCCCCAACCCGGCCGACTCGAGCTTCGCGGGGAGTTCGAGCATGGCCAGCTTAATGATGTCCGCCGCAGTCCCCTGGATGGGCGCGTTGATCGCTTCCCTGAGCGCACGTGAACGGGCGGTCTCGTTTACCGTTGAGCCCTGCTCCAGTTCGGGAAAGTAACGCCGGCGACCGAGCAGGGTGGAGACATAGCCATCCACGGTGACACGTTCACGAACCTCATTCAGGTAGCGCTGGACACCCGGGAAGCGTTCAAAATAGGCTTTAACGAAATTTTCGGCTTCTGCCAGTGTCAGGTCGGTGGTGCGGGTCAGACCATAGGGGCTCATGCCATAGATCAGACCGAAATTGATCGCCTTTGCATTGCGCCGCATCTCAGGGGTGACGTCCTCAAGCTCGCTTCCGGAGATGGCTGCGGCTGTGGTGCTGTGGATGTCCTGGTCTTCCTTGAAGGCTTTGATCATGGCTTCATCTTCAGCGATGTGGGCGACGATGCGCAGCTCGATCTGCGAGTAATCGGTGCTCAACAATACATGTCCCGGTTTGGCCACGAAGGCGCGTCGAATTTCACGGCCAAGCTCGGTGCGGATGGGGATATTTTGTAAGTTGGGATCCGAAGAAGCCAGACGGCCTGTCACCGAACCGGTCTGGTTGTAGGAGGTGTGCACCCTTCCAGTTTCAGGGTTAACCTGCTGGGGAAAGGCGTCAGCATAAGTCGACTTCAATTTTGAGATTTCTCGATATTCGAGCACGAGCGTGGCGATAGCATGCTGGGGCGTAAGTTCCTCGAGGACGGAGGCGGCTGTGGAGTAATGGCCAGAACTTGTCTTTCTGGCCCTGTCTGGGGGAGTCAGCTCCAA
>JASFUN010000120.1:0-5922 GCA_050050255.1 Anaerolineales bacterium
CCCACAGGTGATCTGCGTGCCGATATGGATCGCATCCGCGCGTTCTTCCAGGAAGGCGAGGGGTTGTATCCCCAGCAGTCTGCTGAAATCCGATTGCGTGACGAAACGGCTGATTGATCGATCTGCAGCGCAATACAACACCCGATGGCGCTCCAAATTAGAATAATGCATACCTTCAAACAGGGACATCTGTCCTGCTCCAATGGCGTTATACTTAGCCTCACAACACCGCAGGAGTAGTTAACAATGAAGCCCAGCAGAGGCCAACAAGCACCGGATTTCACACTTCCAAGCCATCTCGGAAAGAATGTCACGCTCAGCCATTTACGTGGCTACAACGTCGTCCTGGCTTTCTTTCCAGCCGCCTGGACGCCAACCTGATCAGACCAGATCCCATCGTACGAAGCCCAGCAGGCGACGTTCGAGGGATTAAATACCCAGGTCCTGGGTATCAGCGTAGACCCTTTACCCTCCTTGAGGGCGTGGGCTGAATCTTTCGATGGCATCAATTACCCACTGCTCAGTGACTTCTGGCCTCACGGGGAGGTCGCTTCTCGCTACGGCGTCCTCACCGCCGAAGGCGTCACACAACGAGCTATCTTCCTGCTTGATAAAGAAGGGGTGATTCGCTACATCGATATCCATGATCCGGATGACCTGCCGGACAATGAAGTGCTCTTCGAACAGATTCGCAAGATCGACCCCGGAGCAGAAGCAAGGGAAAAAACTCGCCCGGAGGAGACCAAACTGCCCACCGGCGGCGTTGTGATGTACTGTTCGAAATGGTGCGCCGACTGCCGCAAAGCGCGCCAGTGGCTCGATGAGCACGACATTGAATACCAGGATATTGATGTCTACAACACCCCCGGCGCGCTCAAGCAGGTGCGTGAATGGGGAGATGGCTATCTGGTCACGCCGACCTTTGACATCGATGGGACGATCGTCCTGGATTTCGATAAAGAGCGCCTGGGGAAAATCCTGGGGGTCTGATCAACATTGTGAACGCCAAATCCCGAGGTAAGCTATCGCGGCGCGGCGCATTGAAACTTATCGGGGCCTCCTCGCTTGGCCTCGGCCTTAGCGGAGCGCTGGGTTACACCTACTGCTTCCGTGTCGAACCCTTCTGGCTCGCCATCGAGCAAGTTCAGATTGGCATCGCTGACCTGGCCGACGGGTTCAATGGTTTCAAGCTGGTTTGCTTGAGTGACTTCCACCACGAACCCGGGGATGCGATCGGTTATGTAGATCGGCTGGTGGAACGTACGAACCGCCTGAACCCGGACGTGATTTGCCTGCTTGGCGATTACGTGTACTCGGACGCACACGCGATTGAGCCTCTCTCCAACAGCCTCTCAAACCTCCACGCTGTGCATGGTGTCTATGCAGTTCTCGGCAACCACGATTACTGGACGGACCCCGAGTTCATTGCAAGGGAACTGCGATCGGCCGGCATCGAGCTGCTTGTCAATCAGGGTGTGACCATCGAGCGCGCGGGCAAATCGATTTACCTGGTCGGCATGGATGATGGGTGGAGCGGGGAGCCTGATTTGAAGCGGGCTCTGGTTTCGGCGCCGGTCGATGCACCCACGATCGTGCTTTTCCATGAGCCAGACTTCGCCGATTCGATCTCAGTATTCGATCAAGTCGATCTCCAGATTTCGGGCCACAGCCATGGCGGGCAGGTCAAACCGTTCTTCATCGAAGCCCCATTCCGCCCGGCATACGCACGCAGATACTCAGCGGGTCTCTATGATGTAGGCGGGATGCAGCTTTACGTAACGCGCGGGGTTGGCACGATCCCGCCGCGCGCCCGTTTCAACTGCCGTCCGGAAATCACAGAGCTCGTGCTCTCCAGGCCTTCATAGCGATCAACGGTTTAGCCAGAACATCGCCCGCAGGAACATCGAAGACGCACATACCGCGTGAAAGAGCGACGTGGCGGGTCCTTGTATAACCGCCACGTCGCTCTCATCTTGTCCGGCAGGGATGTTACCGGGTTAATGACTGCGTTCGATGGCGAACATCTCCACGAGGTAGAAAGCGAGCGCGCCTCCGAGGATCGCACTTCCCACCGGGACAAGCACCTGCTGGAGATCTTGTGCCGCCAGGCGGGCGGCGACGACGACCAAACCCACGCCGATGCTAAAAAGCACGCCAAAAACGATCGTTGCTTTGAGAATGAGATTTGTTTTCATGTCCTACTTACTCCTTTTATACATTCGGTTTTGTATGTATATAACGAAAAAAATATAATCGTTTCCTTTCCCTATCCACCTGCACTACTTCGGCGTGAGTACACCGTTCAGATAGATAGCGGCGAGTGAACTTGCTTGAGCCTTGAGCGAGAATGAACGGGGAGCCATCAGCCAAAGTCGGATCATCCCGTTCTGGAAGCCCACAAAAGCGCGTGCCATCAAGAGTGGGTCCAGGTCCTCGTTCAAAAAGCCCTGCTTGACCCCGGAGCGCATCACTTCGGCGATGCCGGCGACAAGCTGTTCACCTGCCTTCAACCTCTGTTTTTTACTTTCCGCCAACTCAGAGAGCTGTGCAGTCTTGAACAGCTCTAACTCGAGAGTCGCCCGCAGCATGGGATCGTCCTCCACAGCCTGGAGCAGGCGTACGAAAACGCGCTCCAGAATCTCAGGCAGTTCACCACCCTCGCCGGCCGCCGCCTCTACCACCTGCGCCGATATCGAGGCGGCCTTTTTGAGCAGCGTGTTGTACAGCTCGGCTTTGTTTTTGAAATGCCAGTAGATCGCGCCGCGCGTCACGCCCGCTCGCGTGGCGATCTCGTTGAGCGTGGCGGCCGCGTACCCCTTCTCGCCGAACACCTTAAGCGCGGCGTCGAGTACATCCTGCCTGGTCTGTTCGGCTTCCTCTTTGGTCCTGCGCATTTCAACCTCCAGCTTAATTATACATACTTGTATGTATGTGTCAAGCTTTTTCATGAACCAATAAAAGAGAATGCTCCCCCATCGCAACAATCGCGGTATGTGCCCCCGTTCAGAATCCCGCAATTCCGCGCTTGTAAGCTGGAGCGGTACAGGATACGCTTAAGTCCAAGTAGCCAACCGCTCGCGTGAAGAGGGATGGGCGCCATGATAAAGTCAACGCTTGAAAATACGGGTCTAAAACTCACCACTGAATTACCTCAATCCATCCTGGAAGCCTTTTCTGCCTCACCGCTGCTTGTTATCGGCATCGGTGCCGGGGTTATCCTGCTCGTGCTCTTCTTTCTAATTATCCTTCGCCGACGCCGTGGGCGCGCGCTGCCCAGCACCGCTCCCCAAGAGCTGAGCGAAGGGACACTCATGGAATCGGTCAACCTTGACGACTTGATCGCGATGGGCACCGAGCTCTATCAGACGCTCGGCCACACCGTCCGCGACGTGACCCGGCCGTCAAAGGACACCGCCGATCTGATCATCGACTCCAAAGAGGGCGAACGTTGGATCGCCCGCTGCCTCGACAAGCCCACGATCAACAGCCAGGAGGCAGCCTCCTTTCGCAAAGCGATCCACAAAGCCGGCATCCCGCAATCGGCTCTGATCACCAGCGGTTCATTCACTCAAGAAGCCCTCGACGAATCAGAGCGCGGCCAGATCCACACGCTGGAAGCACCCCAGTTGATTGAGTACTTATCGAACGCCAAGAAGCTTTCAGCATGAAGCCGGACCACGCACCCATCCACCGTGATGCAGCTATCCCGCCCGCCTGAAACCACCACAGGGCCATGGATGCCCCAGGGATGAAGATTCTGATCACCGGAGCTGCTGGCAACCTGGGTTCAGCCCTCGCACACCATCTGCTGGGCTCCCAACATCGCATGCATCTCATGGTCCACCGCACACCCCTGCCCGACGAACTTGCGGGGGCTCCCAACGTCACCGTCGTTCACGCCGACCTGGCCGACCCAATGACGTTGCCCGCCGCACTCCATGCTGTTGACGTTGTCGTGCACTTCGCCGGACGCCTGTTTGCCCCGCGCCCCGAAAACTTCCTGCGCGAGACGAATGTGGGCTATGTTCAAAACCTGGTCGACGCAGCGATTGCAGCCGGTGTTGGTAAATTCATGCTTATCAGCTTCCCGCACGTTGAGGGAGAGAGTACTCCGCAGGAACCTGCTCAAGGGCATCTAAAAGGCAAACCGCGATCAATCCACGCTCAAACGAGGCTGGCAGCCGAAAAGTATCTCTTTGAAAGCGCCGCCGATTCACAGCTGAAACCAATCTCACTGCGCCCCGGCATGGTCTACGCCAGGGGGGTCTTGATGATCGATGCGGCTCGCTGGCTGCTCGAGCGTCGGCTGTTAGGCATCTGGCGCGAGCCCACATGGATCCACCTGATCTCCCTTCCCGATTTCCTTTCCGCGACCAAAGCCGCGATTGAAGGCACACAAACCCGGGGAATATACAACCTCGGGGATGAAAAACCCCTCACGCTGCAAGATTTTCTCGATCGCGTCGCCGATCATTGGAATTTTACAAGGCCATGGCGTGCGCCAATTCCAGTTTTCTACCTTGCGGCTTACCTGGTGGAGATGTTTGCGACCTTAGCCCGCACGCCGGCACCATTGACGCGTGATTTCATCCACATCGGGCGAGCATCATACACGATGGATACCAACCGCATGAGGACAGAATTGCTGCCGACGTTGCACTACCCGGACCTCGAATCTGGTTTGACGCTGCTCTGAGCGCCCGAGGTTCGAATTACATAATACAATGGCCTCCTGCCTGTCTCCCCGATGCTGACCGGCAAAACACGCTGGGGTTATGCTATGGTTTTCAATGAATCTGGTTGGCGTGTGACCCATCCGAACCCGGACGACGATCGTTCCGTCCTGGCGCTTATGCGGGCATACGATACCGCCGTCTCCGGCGAGCCAGACACGGACCTGGATGACGTCCAACACGATTGGGAAGCGATCGACCTAACTCAAGACGCCTGGTTGGTTCACAGCGATCCGGGTGAACTGTGCGCCTACGCTGCAGTCTTGCCTCACCAAACGCGCGAGTTGCGTCTCGATATCTACACTGCACCCGCGATGATCGAGGGCGAACTGCCCGGGATGCTGCTTGATGAATGTCTGAAACGATCAGAGGAGATATCGGCCGCGAGCGGTGACGACCGCGTCGAGCGCCTGGTCGCCTACCTCCTGCACTCCAACAAACACTATCGAAATGTTTTCGAGCAAGCTGGATTCAGAGCCGTGCGCTACATCTTCCAAATGCGCATGGAGATGCACGAACCTCCCCGGGAACCAAAATGGCCGGAAGGCATACACGCGCGTTCCTTTATGCCCGCTGAGGACGAACTGGAAACTTACGAGCTAGTCCAGGAAGCTTTTGATCGGCCCGGTCGTGTCCGCCCCAGCTTTGAAAACTGGAAAAAGCACATGCTCCGTCCAGGCAGCTACCGGCCGGAATTGTGGACTCTGGCGTTTGCTGGCCAGGAGCTGGTCGGGGTTTGCCTTGGTTTCGACTACCCTGATGAAGGCTGGGTGCGGCAATTAGGTGTGCGCGAAGATTGGCGGGGCCTGGGCCTAGGCTCTGCGCTCCTGCGCAACGCCTTTGCAATTTTCTTTAAAGAGGGCAAACGCAAGGTTGGCCTTACCACCGAATCCGACAACCCCAACGCGCTGGCATTCTACGAGCGCATTGGTATGACCGTCAGGCGTCAATACGATGAGTACACCAAGGCGATCGGATCGGCCAGAACGGGCGAGTAAATGAGAACCGTTCGGAAAGTCGTATCCATTCGATGAGCCCACACGAGCGCCGTTCCTGGCTGATCTTCATACTGCTGCTCGCCACGAATTCGCTGTTGGCTTTCCTGACCTTCGCCCTTGGCCTCGCGGATGAGATGGCAGCTGCTGGCCCGGCGACCGCCACCATAGCAGATATTCCTCAGTGGATCCTT
>JASFUN010000121.1:0-5878 GCA_050050255.1 Anaerolineales bacterium
GCGTTCCTCGAGAAAGAAATCGTCAGCAGCAATTCAAATCTGCCCAGGCTGTTCTCTGCAGGTGCTTGGTCCCGTGTTTCTGGACTAAAAGCCGGGATCGAATAAGATTAGCTGGAGTCATACGAACTCCTGTCGGTTGGGATTGCTTCGAACCCGCAACGCGGAGGGATGATATGGATCGAGGGAAATGGAGAGCCTGGCTCATCGTCGCGATAAGCTTTGGCCTGGCGATTATCGTCGTTATCTTCATCGCAAGGCACCAGACCCAGGTGGAAGACGTCATCCGCCGGCTGGGCGCTTTCGGGCCGATCATGAGCGTGCTGCTCTACATCGTTTTGGGTGTATCGCCTATCCCTGCCGACTCACTCACCCTCATTAACGGCGCCGTGTTCGGACCTTTTTGGGGGGCCGGGATCGCCTGGCTAGGTACGACACTTGCGGCTTTGGCAGAGTATTACCTTGGTATGCGCATCGCCGATGCCTCTGATTTTGAGCAGCGCAAGCAGGAGCTGCCATGGGGACTGGACGAGCTGCCGGTCGAATCGGTTTGGTTTCTGGTCGGCGCCAGGATGATCACGGGCGCGCTGTCGAAAATCGTGAGCTACATGAGTGGTTTGTATCATGTGCCGATCGGGCGCTACCTCTGGACCAGCGCACTTTCGATGTTATTCGGGGCCGTAGTGTACGCCTTGGGTGGTGTCGGGTTGCTCAGCATCTTCTGAGCACTCAGGCTCGCTTCATTAAACTCATCAATTTATCTTCACCGTCTGTAAAGCCTGGGCAGCAGTTCGGGGGCAAATTCTTCAACCATCGCAGAATTGATTCCACCGCTTGCACAGATTTTCCCGTAGAGTTCTGCGCTCTTGCGCTTTACGCGCGCCTGGGTTTCGAAATCTACACCAAATAATCCGAAGCGGAAGCGCGGATCGTAGCCTTCGCTCCATTCAAAGTTATCCACCAGGCTCCAGTGATAGTAGCCGCGCACATCGATGCCGCCTTTAATAGACCGCCAGAGCTGGTGCAAATGTCCGATGATGAACGCAGGTCGGAAGCGATCATCTTTATCAGGGATCCCGTTTTCGGTTATGTACATCGGCAAGTCGTACCGGGCGAGTGAGTTTAGCGTTTCGTACAGGCCCTCCGGGTGGATCTCGCCCCATTCCCCGGGACCGGATTGCAAGCCCGGTTTCGTACCGTAATGCAGGATGTCGGTCTGGCTTCCCGGTATAAGCCTGCGGATGGCGTCCCAGATCTTGATCCCCACTCGGAAACGCTGATAGTAATTCACGCCCAACCAATCGAGCGTGTTTTCCGCCCCTGGGATCCGGGCGGATCTAACGAAGGGGATGCGCAGAACCCCCTCGGTGACGGCGCCGAGGAAAACGTGATTGGATATCCGGTTAATCAAGCGGCTGAAAAGCCTGTCGGTTGGCAACCAGAATCGATGCGGCCGCCATACAACCATGTGCTTCGCAATGCCGACGCGCGCTTCGGGCTGGATAGCATGGATGGCGTGGTAGGCGGCAGCGTGCGCACGGATCATGTTCTTTCCCGCTGCCAATGCGGCTTGCAGGCTGTGGTTGCCTGGCGGCCATGAGCCGAGGATGTATCCCTGTGCGATGAGCACCATCGGCTCATTGATCGTACACCAGAAATCCACCCTGTCTGACAGCTTAGAGACGACCTTTCGAACGTAAGTTTCGAACCACCCCGGGCTGCTCTCGTTCTCCCAGCCACCCAATGCGGCGACCCAAAGGGGCAGGGTGAAGTGGTGCAGCGTGACCATTGGTTCGATCCCGCGGTCGATCAAGCCATCGATCATTTCGCCGTAGCGATCGAGCGCCTCTTCGTCCCATGTGTCGGGTGTTGGCTGCACCCGGCTCCACTCGATAGACAGGCGGTGAGCATTGAGGTTCAATTCCAGCATACGATCGAAATCCTCTTCGGCGTGCCGCCACCAATCGCAGGCTTGACCAGAGGTTTGATCTTTGTAGACAAAACCACCACGTTGCTCAGCTGCCCACCAGTCATTGTTCGTCTGGTTGCCCTCCACCTGGTGGGAGGAGGTCGCCGTGCCCCAGAGGAAGCCTGGTTGGAATTCGAAACGCTGGTTGGTAGTGGACATATTCACCCTTTACGTTTAACCTTTCTATAGGACCGCACGCTGTTCGATCCGAAAGTGAGCTTGGAAGTGGAAACGAAACGCATCTTGATCTTGACGGCTGACGCCGGCTTTGGGCATCGCCGTGCGGCGGAGGCGGTCGAAGCCGCACTCAACGAGTTGTACGGCGAACGGTGTCAGGTGGATATTTTAAACCCACTTGATGAAGCCGATGCGCCGAATTTGATCCGCCAGCTAGAAGAGGGCTACGATGAAATGGTCATCGAGGACCCTGCTCTCTATACCATAGCGTACCACGCCCTCGATGTGCCCGTGGTGTCTGACCTGGCAAAAGCTGTAGCGGCGCGGCTGCTGGATGAAGTTATGCTCCGTATCCTGCTTGAGGAAGATTATGATGCCATTGTCTCGACCTACCCGACCTATGCGCAGCCTGCGGCAAGGGCGCTGCGCAAGGCAGAATGTGATGTGCCGCTTGCGGTTGTGATCACAGACCTGACCGATGTCCAGCGCATCTGGTACAGTCGCTCAGCGACATTCCACTTCGTACCTACCAAGCAAATCCGCCAGCAAGCCTACGAGAACAACATCCCCGCAACCCAGATCCGGGTGACGGGTTTACCGGTGCACCCCGACTTCTCCAAGGAAACACGCACCCAGGCACAGCTGCGAACTTCGCTGGGATGGGAAATTGAGCTGACAACCGCGATCATCGTTGCCAGCATCCGTACACAGCAGATGGCGAGGTTGAGCCGTATGCTGGATAGGGCAAATCTGAACTTGCAGCTTGTTGTCGTTTGCGGGGGCGATCGGCAGCTCTACGAGACGATGAATTCGGAACCCTGGAATGGTCCTGTGCATATCTACGATTGGGTGGATGAGATGCCCCAACTCATGAAGGCTTCCGACTTCGTCATCTCGAAAGCAGGGGGATTAGTTGTCAGCGAATCCCTGGCCTGCGGGCTTCCCATGATTATCCCTGAAGCGCTTCCGGGCCAGGAAATCGGCAACGTTCGCTACGTGGTTGAAAATGGTGCAGGCGCGTGGGCGCCGGGGCCTGCAGAGGTGCTCGTGGCGGTTCATTCCTGGTTGAGTGGTGAGCCTCCCAGGCTAGCGCAGATGCGGGAGAACGCCCGGGAGTTGGGAAAGCCGCGCGCAGCCTACGAGATCGCCGAACGGGTGTGGGGTATGGCATGAAGCACAGCGGATAGACGTGGGAATGAGACAATGAGAGGTGAGGATTGATGTCGCAAAACATGAAGGAGCAGTTGAGTAGGATCCTGGAAGCAAGCAAGCAGGCCGATCAGGAATTTCTGGAGAACCTGACAGATGCTGACCGCAGCGAAGCAAGCACCTACCAGGAATGGTCCGCAAAAGATGTCTTCGCGCATGCACACTTCTGGCAGCGGTATGAAGCGGACAAAATCCTGGAATGGCTTGAAACCGGATCTGCCACTCCTGGACTTCAATTCGAGCAATCGAACCTGAAAGCCTACGATCAATTTAAGGAGAGCTCCTGGGAAGAAATCCTCGAGTACTCTGAGGAGACAAGCGGGAAAATGCAGGATGTGCTGGATAAGATAAGCGCAGAGATCCTGCTCGGTCCCTCCTGGGAATCTGAAGAACGGAAGATGTGGGAGTCGTTGGTGCAGCGGCTCTATTCACACAAGTTGTTTCATTACGCCGAACTCTACCAGAAGAAGGGCCAGAACGATCTTAACAGCCGCTTGTGGAGCGAGTGGGCAGAACTCGTATCGCCCCTCGATCCGGGTGATAGCTGGCAGGGGCGCGTGCACTACAACGCTGCATGTGGGCTTGCATTGGCCGGTGAAGATGAAGGGGCGCTGAGGGAGTTACGCAAGAGCCTTGAGCTCATGCCAACCATGAAAACCTGGGCACGGCTTGATGGAGATCTAGATATTCTGCACGATTCAGAGCAATTCAAGCTGCTGATCACCGAAGATTACTGGTGGAAAGCGCTCGAAGCTGATCCACAAACCGAGGCCGTCGCGGATCAATTCATCCGGGCTTTAACGATGCTGCGTAACGCGGTGAAAAGTTTCCCTGATTCCGCCTGGTTAGAAGGTGAGACGAATTACCTGCGGCCTGTAGCTCTGGGTTTGCATATCGCCCAGTCGATCGGCATGTTCAGCTCTCAGGCGCCGGGCGATGTCGTTGAGCATGCGTTGATGCAGGTGAATTGGGAGAGCACAGATTCAACGCTGTTTCCCGATAAGTTGGAGTTCCTGGATTTCCTTGACGTAATCGAAGAGAAGCTGGCATTGTTCCTGGCTGCTGCTGATCTGGATGAAAGGGAAGATCACTTCCCCTGGACAGGGTCCAGCAAGTTGAGCCGCACCCTGTATGCACTGCGTCATACACAGCACCACCTTGCGGATATGGCAACCGTGCTCCATCGGAGCGGCCTACGGCCGCCGGATTGGGCTTGACTCGCTTTATGAAGGAAGCTACAATATGGCGCAGGACGACATGTAGCGAAGCGACATATCCTGGATCCTGATGGAAAATTCAATTGATACTGCAGACGTTCTACCGTTAACCGAGACGACGTTCTACATCCTGCTGAGTTTGTCAGGGCAAGCCCGCCATGGGTATGCGATCATGCAGGACGTCGAATCGCTCAGCGGCGGTAGGCTCAGGTTCAGCACCGGGACCCTTTACGGCGCACTGCGCAGGCTGCTCCGGGACGGCTGGATCGAGCGCGTGGACGAGAACGAGCAGCCAGGGTTGAGTGACGAACGAAACAGGAAATACTATGTTCTCACGGACACTGGCGAGCAGGTGCTTGGTGATGAGCTGCATCGTCTGCGATCGCTGGTTGCAGTCGCCGAAATGAGGGCTTCGGAGGCGGGATCATGAACGTGCTGCGGGCGGCTATGCATCGGCTGTATCGAGTTATGCTTGCCTGCTATCCGGCTGGAGTGCGCAGGGAATATGGTGAGGAGATGCTGCAGGTCTTCTGTAGACGCTCAGCGGATCGCGCTGAAGGTGGAATTGCTGCACTCTTTGTACTCTTCTTGCACGAGCTGTGGGACTGGCCCACTGAAGTGCTCCGAGCTCATCGTGATGAGCATCTTATGGGCGGTCTGCCCCAGATGAAAGCTGTTCAAGCGATGTTAAGCACCGGGCTGTACGAAAGCGAGGGCGCGATGATGACATCGGACGAATTTGCACCTGGAAGCGACAAGGAAGCCCTGTGGATGTCCGCTCCACCGTTTCTGCTTGGTATGGGTGTGATGATCGCCGCGCTTCTCCGGACGGATGTCTGGTACCGCCTTCCAGCCTGGCAATTGTACTTAAGTGTCGCGATCACGTTGTTGCCGGGTTTGATCGTAGCCGTGGTTGGTTTGATCGCCCTTATAAGACGGATCCCTGACTGGGGTCTCACCTGGCTGGCCAGTGCGTTTATGGGCACCGTTCTCACGGTGCAGGTATTTTTAGGCGAACTCGTGGACGAGGGCACAATAACACTTGACCCCATACTTGAGACGGTACTGGGGCTTGGGTTTTTCTTTGCGGGTCTCGCCCTGCTGCTGATCATCGCGGCGCGCGGCTGGTCCAGGTCCGGGCTGTTCACATTGGCAGCGGCAGCAACGATGGGGCTCTCGCTGTTGCAATCCGTAACTGCGGCACCTATCAACCGCGACGACATAGCGCTGCTGGCCGGACCGCTTGGGATGGTCTTCGCTCTGCTTATTTACCTCTACTGCCGGAAAGCGGGTGTGATCCGTTGGGCCG
>JASFUN010000122.1:0-5870 GCA_050050255.1 Anaerolineales bacterium
GGGCGAAGCCAGCGTAAGCTCGGTCAGGGTGGACGGCTTACCCGTGGAGCCAGTTTATGAGGCGCAGGGAAGCGCGCTGCGGATACCGATCGAGCAGCGCCTTGCACCAGGAGCTTCGGTAGTTCTCGAGCTTGAATTCTCAACATCGATCCCGCGCCAGATGGAAGGAAACTACGGCCTTTTCGGATATTTTGATGGTTTCCTGGTCCTGGATACGTTTTACCCCATGATCCCGGCGTACGATGAGAATGGGTGGCAGCGAGAGGCGACGCCGCCAAACGGTGACCCAACCTACAATGACGTAAGCTTCTACCTCGTCCGGGTGCACGCCCCCGCCGACCTGACGTTAGTAGCGACCGGCAGCGCGATCGACCGCAGGGCGATGGATGGGGAGCAAATCGTGACCTACGCTTCTGGACCGGCGAGAGATTTCTACCTGGCGGCTGCCACCGACATCGAAGAGATGGAAGCTCGGGTAGGAGAGACGGTCGTGCGGAGCTACGCGCCCGCCCGCTTTAAGGAACATGCAGAGATCGTGTTGAGAGTCGGGGTGGATGCGTTGAAGTCATTTGAAAACCGGTTTGGCGATTATCCATATCCTGAGATGGAATTAATCAGTACTCCGATGCAGGCTCTGGGTATCGAGTATCCCGGCGTGATGGGTATTAACATTGAACTCTTTGACCCTGATGCATCGTTTGACGGCGTCCCGTCGGGTGCCTACCTGGAGGGCACGGTCGCACATGAGATTGCCCACCAGTGGTTTTACAACCTCGTCGGCAACGACCAGACACGACAGCCCTGGCTGGATGAAGCGCTCGCCCAGTATGCAACCTACCTCTACTACCAGGATACATATGGAGATCAAGCCGCATCTTCATTCCGGCAATCCTGGTACCAGCGATGGGATCGCGCTGACCGGGCCGATATTCCGATTGGGTTGCCAGCGGGTGACTACCAGGGGCCTGAGTACAGTGGAATCGTGTACGGACGCGGGCCGATCTTCATCGGTGAGCTATCCGAATCCATGTCGCCCGACCAGTTTGACGCGTTTCTGCAAAATTATGTTAACCAGCATGCCTGGGGTATCGCCACGCAGGATTCTTTTGAAGCGGCAGCTGAAAACGCGTGCGGATGTGAACTGGATGCGCTGTTCGCAGATTGGGTTCGTGCAGATGATTGATGCAGCCCTTTGGAAGAAGATATTGTTCCAAATTGACATCTAACGATGGGAATTCCTTGTTTAGGACATTCCTGACGGGCTTTGCCGGGAGTAGGATGGAGGTCCGATGGGGAACGCGGGCGTTGGCGGGTATACTTTAAGGCGGAATCCCTCCGATCACATAAGCCAGGCAGGATATGGAGCTACCAACTCGCAATCGACCCGAATTCGACATTCCCTGGGGTTACATCTTTGCAGCAATCCTGTTGGTGATATCCTTGTGGTTTGTCTTCTCACCTCCCCGCTTCTGGATCAACATCACCAAGCGTGTCGATCTCAGCGAACCCGTACGCACAGGGGAGGTCCTGGTCAATCGATATGACTGTCGCAATTGCCACATTATTGGCGGTTCGGGCGGCTGGATTGCACCATCTCTGGTCGGTGTGACCGAGCGCATGGACGAAGAGACGTTGCGGACGTGGCTGCGGGATCCGAACGCGATCAGTGGCCCGACGGCAATGCCGGATTTTACGCTCTCCGACACCGAGATTGAGGCGATCGTGGCGTTCCTCAAGTCGCTCGACGAAAACCGGTAATCACCCGATTCCTCTGCACATACCATTCAACTTTATGAGTTGCCGTGTCAGGCAGAATTCACGCATATCACAGGCCTATTTTGGACTGAGTTCGTGGTATTCGGGTGACGTTCTCCACTCCCAAAACGAGCCTTCGGGAGGTAACCTCCAGTGCGAATAGATTATGCATGAAATGAGCGTTACCGAATCGATCCTTGAGATCGTGCTGAGGCACGCAGAACAGGCACATGCGTGTCAAATTACAGATATCAACCTGGTGCTCGGTGACCTCTCGTCCATCGTGGATGATTCGGTCCAGTTCTACTGGGACATGCTGGCAGAAGGCACGCTGGCGGAAGGTGCGGTGCTGCATTTCGAACGCATCCGGACGGAGATGGAGTGTTTGGAGTGCCTGGCACGTTATCAGCCACAAGCAGGGGATTTGAGCTGCCCTGAGTGCCAGAGCAGGAAGGTGAAGGTTGTTTCGGGAGATGAGTTCTTTATCGATTCGATTGAGGTCGATTTGGATGGAGACAGCCCGACAACACAAGGTGGAGAAAACGGATGAAAGATCGCATCCAGGTCGTCGAAAAGATACTTGACGCTAACGAGCGTCTCGCCATGGATAACCGCCGTCAGCTGGATCAGGCTGGAGTCTTTGGATTAAATTTGATGGCTTCGCCTGGCGCGGGGAAGACCTCGCTGATCGAAGCAACACTCAATCGCATCAAGCATGATCACCGACTGGCAGTTGTGGATGGCGACATCGCAACCAGCATCGACGCTGATCGTGCGCAGGCGGCCGGTGCGCTGGCTGTGCAGATTAACACTGGTGGCGAGTGTCATCTGGATGCAGTAATGCTGCAGGGTGCTTTGGAAAAGCTCCCACTCTCCGAGCTGGATTTGCTCATCGTCGAAAACGTCGGCAACCTCATCTGCCCGGCCAGTTTTCCACTGGGGACACACAAGAATGTGCTCATCGCCTCTGTGCCCGAGGGCGATGATAAGCCCTACAAGTACCCGACGATGTACCGGGGGATCGACGCCCTGGTGATCAACAAAATCGACCTGGAACCCTACATCGATTTTGATATGGACTACTTCCGGGAAGGGGTCGAGATCCTCAACGCTGGCCTGGTGACCTTCCCGCTTTCTTGCAAAACCGGCGAGGGCCTGGATGTGTGGACTCAATGGCTAATCCAACAGGTTAAAGAAATGAGTGTGCGGCAGGGATGAGTGAAGTTCGCGGAGCACGGATCCACATCCGCGGCATCGTTCAAGGCGTCGGTTTCCGGCCTTTTGTGTACAGCCTGGCCAAGCGATACAGCCTGCTCGGCTGGGTGAGGAACACCTCCGCAGGTGTGGAAATCGAGGTCGATGGATCTGCTGAGCATCTGCAGGCTTTTGTTCAGGCATTGCAGGAAGAGACCCCGCTGCTAGCCCAAATCGATTCGTTCAAACGTGAAGACATCCCACCTGCAGGCTTTGAGGGTTTCGAAATCCTCGCTTCTCATCCTGAAGAAGGAGCCTACCAGCCGATCTCAGCGGATGTGAGCCTGTGTGCTGATTGCCGCCAGGAACTCTTTGACCCTTCCGACCGACGCTATCGCTATCCGTTCATCAACTGCACGAACTGTGGACCTCGTTTCACGATCATTAAGGATATTCCCTACGATCGTCCAAAAACGACGATGGCGCCGTTTGAGATGTGCCCGGCATGCCGCCGGGAGTATGAGGACCCTCTGGATCGCCGTTACCACGCTCAACCAGTCGCCTGCCCTGATTGCGGGCCACAAATCTGGTTGGAGATCAATGGTGAGAAGGTTTCCTCTGGAGAGCAAGCCTTGCAGGAAGCGCGAAGCATGCTCCGGGAAGGGCTCATCCTGGGGGTGAAAGGCCTTGGCGGCTTTCACCTTGCATGCGATGCGACGCACCAGCAAGCGGTCGCGACGCTGCGTAAACGTAAACTGCGCGTGGACAAACCGTTTGCGCTCATGGCAGCCAATCTCGACATGATTAAATCTGAGGTCAACGTCAGCCCTGCGGAGGAGAGGCAGCTTACCTCCCGCCAGCGGCCTATCGTGATCCTGCGGCGCAATGCTGGAGGATCGGTGGCGCAGGAGGCTGCACCGGGTCAGAAAACGCTCGGGTTTATGCTCCCCTACACACCATTGCATGAGCTGCTCATCGAGCCCGCTGCAGGATTCCCGAAAGCGCTGGTGATGACGAGCGGCAATCTCAGCGAGGAGCCCATCGCGACTGAAAATGATGAGGCGCGCCGGCGATTAGAAGCGCTTGCGGACGGTTTCCTGATGCACAATCGCGAGATCGAGACACGCTGTGATGATTCGGTTGTTCGAATTTTCAAGGATGAGATCTACCCTCTCCGCAGGGCGCGCGGATATGCCCCGACGCCCCTGCAGTTGGACTGGGAATTGGGTGAAATTTTCGCTGCAGGGGCAGAGTTGAAGAACACGTTCTGCCTGGTCCGTGGTCCCTATGCGTTTATGAGCCATCACATCGGCGATATGGAAAACTACGAGACCCTGGAGGCCTTCGAGAGAGGGGTTGCGCATTACGAGCGGTTGTTCCGGGTTTCTCCTGACCTGATCGCATACGACCTTCACCCGAATTACATGGCGACGCGCTACGCCCTGGACCGGGCGGAGCGTGAAGGGATTGATGCTGTTGGCATCCAGCACCATCATGCACACATCGCCTCTTGCATGGCGGAGCATGGATTGGCGGCTGGCTCGCAGGTGATCGGGCTTGCGTTTGATGGAACGGGCTACGGCACGGACGGTTCAATCTGGGGAGGCGAGGTCCTGGTCTGCGACTACGCAGATTTCAAGCGCAGCTATCATTTGAATCCTTTCCGCCTGCCGGGTGGGGACCTGGCGGTGAAGGAACCGTGGCGCGTGGCGCTGGCTCTGCTTTCCGAGACCGGTTTGACAGAGGGTTTTGAGCTCCCTGCTCTCAAGGCCATCGATGCGAAGCGAAGGGAAGTCGTCTTGCAGCAGATTGAACGAGGGGTCAACGCCCCGTTCACGACGAGCATGGGGCGCCTCTTTGACGGTGTGGCAGCGCTGGCCGGAGTGCGCGAGCAAGTTAACTATGAGGCACAAGCGGCAATCGAGTTGGAGGCGCTGGTCGCCCCGCAAGAACGGGGCTTCTACTCAATTCCATTGAAGGATGGCTTGATCGATTACGGTCCGCTCATGCATGCGATCATGGAGGATCTTTTTGACCGGGTTGAGCCGGGCATCGTTGCAGCAAGGTTCCATCAGGGCATCGTCGAGTTGGTCAGTCTACTGTGCAATCGTCTGCGTGGTGAACTGCGCTTGGATACGGTCGTGCTCAGCGGTGGAGTCTGGCAAAACATGATTCTGCTCGAGAGGACGGTTGATCGTCTGCAGGCAGAAGAGTTTCACGTGCTCTGGCATCGACGTGTGCCGGCAAATGACGGTGGGTTGGCGCTCGGACAGGCCGTAATTGCTGCCGCACGAAGCGGGGCGCTGTAACCCTTATGTCGAGCGCACCAATGTGACCGATAAAGTAGGCCGTCAGGCTGAACGGAGGTTGGTATGTGTCTGGGAATCCCGGGAAAAATTAGCTCAATATATGAGCATGAAGGGCTGCGGTTGGGCAAGATTGATTTTGGAGGTGTCCAACGGGAGGCCTGCCTCGATTACGTCCCCGATGCCAAGGTAGGGGATTATGTGATCGTCCACGTCGGCTTTGCGATCAGCCGTCTAAGCGAGGAAGAAGCGCAAGAGACGCTAGATCTTATCCGGGAGGTCATGGATATCGAGGATGAGCTTGGTCCGGAAGTGGAAAGCGCGTGAAGTACCTGAGCGAATACCGCGATTCTGAGTTGGTCAAGAGCGTGATCGCGGAAATCCACGCAACGGCATCGCAGCCGTGGGTATTGATGGAGATCTGTGGTGGTCAGACGCACGCGATCGTGCGTCACGGACTGGATCAACTGCTCCCTGAGCAGATCGAACTGGTCCACGGCCCCGGCTGCCCGGTGTGCGTCACGCCGCTCGAATTGATCGATAAAGCGCTCGCAATTGCTGCAAAACCAGATGTCATCTTCACCTCTTACGGTGATATGCTGCGTGTCCCGGGCT
>JASFUN010000123.1:0-5867 GCA_050050255.1 Anaerolineales bacterium
CCTGCAGTTTATCTACTTTTTCGTGCTCACGCTTGGCCTGGTACTCGCCCATCGTGCCACCCTGCGGCTTTACCATCGCGCCGCTGGGAGGACGCGGCCGGGGTGGGGAAGGCGCATCCTTGTGGTTGGAGCAGGTGAGTTAGGGGAGAAGGTCGCTCAGGTGTTGAACGATCACAGCCGCTGGGGGTATCAGCCGATCGCTTTTCTTGATGATGATGAGGGGAAACAAGGACTTAGCTTCGAAGGCATACCTGTTCTCGGAGGTTTGGCGATGCTCGCAGACGTCGTCCAGACTAACTCGATCGATGAAGTATGGGTCGCTCTCCCGGCGCGTGCACACGACCGCGTTGAGTGGATCGTAAGCGAACTTGAGAAATTTGCCGCACGCATCAAAATTGTCCCTGATTACTACTCGCTGGCACTTGTGCAGGCAAAAACGGAAATATTGGCTGGCATCCCGTTGATTGGCTTGCGCGAACCAGTGGTTGTGGGCACGGCTCGATTGATCAAGCGGGTATTCGATCTGGTGCTGAGCTTAGCCACATTAATCGTTTTTTCTCCGGTGCTGATCCTGATTGCCATTTTGATCCGGGTCGATTCGCCGGGACCGGTAATCTTTCATCAGAAACGTGTTGGTGAGAATGGCCGCATATTCGACATGTTTAAGTTCCGTACGATGGTGTTGAGCGCTGACAAGGAAATCCAGGATGTCATCACGCATACTGAAAAGGGGGAGATCATACACAAGCGACGTGATGATCCGCGTGTGACACGCGTGGGCAAATTCCTGCGTCGGTACAGCCTGGATGAACTCCCCCAATTGTTCAACGTCGTGAAGGGGGATATGAGCCTCGTTGGACCCCGGCCGGAGCTTCCCTGGCTTGTTGACAAATATGATTCGTGGCAGCGAAAACGATTTGCAGTGCCGCAGGGCATCACCGGCTGGTGGCAGATCAACGGGCGCAGTGACAAGCCCATGCACCTGAACACCGAAGACGACCTCTACTATGTCTATAATTATTCGCTGTGGCTTGATATCCAGATTCTGCTGCGAACACCCTGGGCAGTTATTAGAGGGGTTGGCGCGTTCTGAGCAAGCGCTTCATGGGTAGCTCTCGCCCCGATGAACAATCCTCCCCGAGAAATCAAGTTTATTTTCAACAAAGTCTGATCCTGATGTATCAGAGGCCATGCGTGCCATTGGATCGCCGCCGGTGAATTTGGTGCAGTTGTTCCCGCAGTGTTTCCCCGCGGGCGATAAACGGTTCCTGCATGTTCAGCAGCAAAGCACGGAACCTGGAATTTGCGCCTGACTTGGATCTGCGCTTTCGATATGATAAAAAGGTTGACCGATGATCTACAACCTCCTTCCGCTGGTTAGCTTCGCCGCGCTTTGCCTGCTTATCGCCAACCTGCGCCCGCGCTGGGGTTGGAGGCGCGTCTTTCTTCGCTCAACCCTGGTTGTTGGTGTTTATGCAATCGTAATCCTGGAACTCCTGAGCATTTTTCAAAGGGTCGGCAGGGCTACGCTGATTGCTGCCTGGCTGCTGCCGATTGCCGTGTCCTTTGGCTGGATTCGCAGGATCGTCCCATCACAGCATGATCTCAGGTTTCCCAGAATTCACTTTCCAGTTTCGTGGTTTGAGCGGCTTGCGCTCATCCTGATCCTAGCGATTGTAATCCTCACGGGCGTGATCGCCTGGTTTGCACCGCCCACCACCTACGACTCGCTCACCTACCACATGAGCAGGGTTGCCCACTGGGCGCAGGAAGGGGGTGTGGTTCCCTATGCTTCGGGCATCCTGCGTCAGAATTACATGAGCCCCGGAGCGGAGATGGACATCCTGCACGTATATGTCCTGGGCCAATCCGATCGCTTTGCCAATCTCATCCAGTGGAGCGCGATGGTGATGAGCTTGATCGGCGTTTCGCTGCTCGCCGCAGACCTTGGCGCCAGCCGGCAGGCGCAGATTTTCGCCTCACTTTTCGCTGCCACTCTACCCATGGGCATCGCGCAGGCATCAAGCACGATGACAGATTATGTCACCGGGATGTGGGTGTTGCTGGCGGCAAGTGAGGTTTTGCGTTTTCAGAAGGGTGATCGGGCCGAGCAAACATTGCCCTTCGCAGCCTGTGCAGCGGGTTTGGCTTTCCTGGCCAAGCCTACCGGTGCGGTCTTCGTTATTCCTTTTGGGATATTCGCGTTCGTGTTTTTAGTGAAGCGATACCCACTGCGCCAGATCATCCGATACGTTCTCATGGCGTTGACAATCGTGGTATTGATTAACCTGGGATATCTGACCCGCAACTGGCTCGTTTTCGGAAACCCACTGGGCGGGGGAAACCAGGTTCAAATGTTTACGAATGAAGCCTTTAACCTGCGGGTCCTCGTTTCTAATCTGCTGCGGAACGCCAGCTTGCATGCGGGGACGCCATGGCCAGAGTGGAACCAGGCGCTTTATTCCCTGTTGGCAAAAGTGCATTGGAAGTTGGGTTTGGATCTGACCGATTCAAGAACCTCCATGCATCCTTTCTTCAAGATCTGGGAGTACCCTTCTAACGAGACAAGGGCTACCAACACCATCCAGGCCGTCCTTTTGCTGCTAGCGGGTTTGATCATCACGTTTCGATGGAGGAAGTATCAACCGCAAACTGGTTGGTTCGGCATCATGCTTGCCGGCGGTTTCTTGCTTTTCGTCGCGCTATTCAAATTCGACCTGTTGGGCAGCCGGTACCATATGCCGTTCTTCGTCCTGGCGGCGCCCTTTGTCGCTGCAGTTATGGGAAGGGCTCTCAAGCCTTGGGCTTTGGCGCTCTTAACCATCGTCCTGGTGGTAGGTGCCCTTCCGATCCTGTTCCGGCTTGACAGCCGGCCCTTGCTGCCATCGGAGACGAAAGCCAGTGTTATCACAGCACGCCGACTCGACCAGTACTTCAACGATGCCCCTTATTTCGATGAGGCCTACATTCCAATTACAGACCGGATTGAGGCGGCTGGATGCTCCGAAATTGGCGTCATGCTGGGCGGGGACAGCCCTGAATACCCGCTATGGGTACTGCTGGATGCCCCGGCATCAGACGTTGTTATCGGTTGGATCATCAGCCGGCAGGATGTGTCGGGTTCGTACAGGCCGGATGATTTCACCCCATGCGCCGTCATCTGCGAAAAGTGTGATTGGGCAGGGGAATCTTTCAATGGGCTCCCACTTGATTTCGAGGCAGGGCCATTGCGATTGTACTTAGGCAATTAGATCCGGGAAGGACTAGAATGCATTCTGATTCCATGAAGTTGCCTGCTCGAACGACCGTCGTTATGGAAGACGCTGTGGTTCGCCTGGCGAGATCAGGAAACTAACAGGGGTCGATGCGACCGATGGATAATCAAGCGGTTCCTTTCGAGTTGACCATTCTGATGCCTTGTCTGAATGAAGCCGAGACGATCGCGGTGTGCATACGGAAGGCGAAGACCTTCCTCGCTGAGACTGGGATCAAAGGCGAGATCCTGATTGCGGATAACGGCAGTTCCGACGGTTCCCAGGATATAGCCAAGGGGTTGGGTGTGCGCGTCGTCCAAATCAAGGAGCGCGGTTACGGCAGCGCTCTGCTCGGAGGCATCAACGCCGCCCAGGGTAAATACATCATCATGGGTGATGCCGACGACAGCTATGATTTCTCCCAACTTCATGAGTTCTTCGAAAAATTAAGGTCGGGTTGCGATCTGGTCATGGGTAACCGCTTTGAAGGTGGGATCAAGCCAGGGGCGATGCCGTTCCTGCATCAATATCTCGGAAACCCGGTGCTGTCCTTTATTGGGAGGCTTTTTTTCCAGAGCCCAGTCGGAGATTTCCACTGTGGGCTGCGGGGGTTCAAAAAGGAAGCTATTGAAAAACTCAACCTGCGGACGACGGGCATGGAGTTCGCCTCTGAGATGATCGTAAAAGCCAGCTTGTTCGGCTATTGCATAACGGAGGTGCCGACGACGCTATCACCGGCCGGGCGAAGCCGGGCACCCCACCTGCGCACGTGGCAGGATGGTTGGCGTCATTTGAGATTCCTGCTGCTTTACAGCCCACGCTGGTTGTTCCTTTACCCTGGGATTAGCCTGGCCGTTGTCGGTACAATGATTTCAGCTGCTTTGTTGCCTGGTCCAGTGACAATTTCAGGGACTACATTCGACATCCATACCCTGCTCTACTCCTCAATGTCAGTCGTCCTGGGCTTTCAACTGATCCTTTTTGCGATGTTCACCAAGATTTTTGCAATCAGCGAGGGGCTGCTGCCGGAGGACCCACGCTTGGATCGAATGTTTGAATACATCCGTCTGGAGGCTGGACTGTTGGGTGGGGCTGTGCTCTTCGGTTTGGGAGCTGTTCTTTCGATTCTTGCATATTTGCGATGGAGCCAGGAGGGATTTGGGGATCTTGACCCTGGTCGAACCTTTCGTATCGTCATACCGGCGGTCCTGCTCATTATCCTGGGTGTCCAGACAATCTTCTCAAGTTTCTTCCTGAGTGTGTTAGGTTTGAAGAGGCAAAATTAAGGTTGGCAGATGACGGTTCCCGGTTTGGATCATGAGCCCCGAAAGCCGTTTATATCTGCCATGGTTGCGGATATACATGAGCGACTGGTTTATCGTAGGAGGATCCGAGCGATAAATCGGCTCATTGCGGATCACGTCCCAGAAGGCATCGTGCTCGATGTGGGTTGTGGTAATGGTGAGCAAGCCCAGCATCTTATGGATGTCCGTGCTGACGTACGTGTCATTGGTCTTGAAGTCAAGATTAGACCGACCGAGCCGATTGAGATGGTCCATTATGAGGGAGGGGCTTTTCCGTTTGCGGACAGATCGTTTGGCGGGGTGCTTATCATCGATACACTGCATCACATTCAACAATCACGAGAAGTCCTGGCTGAAAGTCTTCGTGTTACCAGGGGTCCGGTCGTGATTAAAGATCATTTCTACAAGAATCAGTTTGAACACCTGCTCCTGCGGTTACTGGATTTGGCCGGGAATGCTGCTCATGGAGTCTCCTCTATCTATAACTATTTTCGTCGAGAAACCTGGAATCAGATGTTAGAAGTGATCGCTGCGGAAGAAACCTTCAGGATCGAAGAAGTACCGGGTGAGTATCCCCGATTTTTTCAACCTCTTCTCGGAAGGCGAATCCAGTTCGTCGCCGTAATCCGTAACAAAGAGCCATTGAATGATGATGACGGCGGGCAAGCTGATCCATCCGAGGGTTGATTAGAGTTGCCAAAGGGAGTTTGTTAACCAGGTTATATGGGCTCAAACAATCATTATGATCGATGACAGGCGTTTACCCGATCGGATATCGATAATCGTCCCGTGTTACAACGAAGTGGACGGGATTGGAGATCTGCTAGAAGCATTGGCAGGGCAAACCTATCCTCTCGATAGACTGGAAGTCATCATCGCGGATGGAATGTCCTCGGATGGAACGCGCGATCGCATCCAATCCTTCCAGCGAGAAAATCCGCATCTCTCGATCTTGATAGTCGACAATCCGGCGCGCATCATTCCGGCTGCTCTTAACGTCGCGATTCAATCAGCCAGCGGGGAGATCATCATCAGGTTGGATGCGCACTCGATCCCACGCCCCGATTACATCGCCCGCTGCGTTGAAGTCCTAGAGGATCAGAATGTGGCCAATGTAGGAGGTATTTGGGAGATAGAGCCAGGTTCAGGCAGCCACGTAGCACGTGGCATCGCAGCTGCGGCGGCACACCCACTTGGCGCCGGCGGAGCGCGCTACCGCGTCGGCGGCCCACCCGGACCGGTAGACACCGTCCCTTTTGGAGCTTTTCGACGCTCCTGGCTTGACCGGGTCGGTCAATTTAACGAGGCC
>JASFUN010000124.1:0-5854 GCA_050050255.1 Anaerolineales bacterium
CCTGCGGTCAAATGTTTCCAGAATAGACCGTGGCATAACGGAGCAGGGCAGCATCCTTGCTCTTCTCCGCCAACCATACAGATGATCAAATCGTATTTCCCGTCATTGCCGGGATAGGGATGCTTACACTGGCCGACACCAAGCAAGAATTCTCTACCAGACATCTTGGAGCGCTGCTCTCAGGGAAGGCCGTGATCATCGACCTGGAAACCAGTCAGGGCGATGCCCTCTTGGGCTTGCTGACCATACAGGTCCCAGCGCGTAATCCCGGACCATACGACCGGGTGATCACACACGTTGATCTTGATTGCACAGCAAGGCTCGCGATTGAATACGGGAATTGGAGCGTGAAAGAAAAGGGCCGCGCGGGATGGTGATCGGCGTCCTTGCACTCCAGGGCAGCTTCGCGGAACATATCGATATGCTCACCGATATGGGCGTTGAGGCGATCCCCATTCGCAAGCCCGAGCAGCTCGATGAGCTCGAGGGCTTGATCATCCCGGGCGGCGAATCGACGACGATTGGAAAATTGGCCAGCACCTTCGGGTTGATTGAGCCCCTGCGTGAATTTGGAGCGCGCGCCCCGATCTGGGGAACCTGCGCCGGCGCGATCTTTCTCTCTCAGGACGCCCGACGCGAGCAGCCTTTGTTGGGCTTGATGGATATCATCGTGGAGCGCAACGCCTTTGGGCGTCAGGTGGACAGCTTCGAGGTCGATCTTATCGTCGACGAAATCGAAGATCCTGAGCGTCCATTCCACGCCATATTTATTCGCGCGCCGCTGATCGAATCGGTCGGCAAGGGGGTCGCCGTGCTCGCCAGGGTGAAGGATTCAGGCAGTGAAGCGAGCATCGTAGCCGCACGCGATGGCCATTTCCTTGCCACCAGTTTCCACCCGGAATTAACCCGCGACGACCGCTTCCATCGCTACTTCCTGAACTTGATCGAGGAGGACCGCGCGTGATCCGATCCTTTGACTGGCGCGACCTGGCGCTCATCCACCGTGTTCGCAACGACGGTGTCTGCCTTGACACGCAGCTGGCACACACGCGTGGTATGAACGCGCTGCAAAACGCACTGCTCGACCCGTTTACTCCCGGTCGATCGGTCTGCACGCTCGTGGCCCGCGCCGATGACGGCAACGAGATGGAAGCTGTCGGGCAGTATGTGCTGCATGAGGCCCGGCGTCAGGCACACCTGGCTTACATCGGTCCGGTTGAAGCGCTCAATCGGGACCTAGGATTGCAGCTCCTCGATGCGCTCACCCGGCATGCTGGAGAGCAATCGGCACACTCCCTTACGGCGGAGATCGATGAAGACGACGCCCTTTTCGATCGACTGCGCTCTGCCGGTTTTGCGATCTACGCGCGCCAACGCATCTGGCTTTTGGAGGCTGATCCGCAACGGGATGATGACGACCAGGTGGAGAGCGATTGGCGCGTCGAAAGCGAACAAGATCGGATTGCGATCCACAACCTATATCACGGCCTCGTGCCTGCGCTCGTACAGCAGGTTGAACTGCCGCCGACCCTGGACGGGCAGGGGTTGGTTTACCGGGCTAACGGCGATGTGCTCGGCTATTTGGACATCCGCCGCGGCCCGCGCGGAACCTGGGTGCAGCCGTACTTCCACCCGGCTGCCAAGTTGGACGACAGGGTTATCTCCTCATTTCTGGATCGATTTCACCCTTCTCCAGCAAGTCCCTTGTTTATCTGTGTGCGCTCGTATCAAGGTGGGTTGGGATCTTCGCTCCAGAGGTTGGGGTTCGAGCCCTGCAGCGACCAGGCTGTTATGGTAAAAAGACTGGCGGCAAGCGTGCGCCAGGGTGCGACAAAGCCGCTGCCCGCGCTAGACGGCACGCAGCCGGAGGTCACGGCACCGTTCACAAACATCGAAACGAAATCGTCCAGTTGAAGGTACTCCTTATCGCATGACTCACCAACGTATCACCGATAACCTAGATGTATTGCTCGGCGTGCTTCCGCCGAAGATCAGCCGTGCGATCCGTGACATCAATAGGGACGAGGATCTACTCGAGGTCATCCTGGATCTCGGGCGCGTCCCCACGGCGCGCTATGTCGAGGGGGAGATCGAGCTCAGCGAAGCGGAGGTCACCTCGGATGACATCGAGTATGTCGTCGGGCGGATCGGCGAATTCGACGCAGATAACCGCGCCGGGATTGAACGCACCTTGCACCGCATCTCAGCCATACGCAACCGCCACGACAGCATCGTGGGCCTGACCTGCCGTGTGGGCAGGGCGGTTTTTGGGACGATCGACATCATCCAGGACCTGATCCTGGGCGGAAGCAGCGTCGTGCTCGTCGGACGACCTGCGGTTGGAAAGACCACCATGCTGCGCGAAGCGGCGCGCATCCTCGCCGAGGAGAAACGCGTCGTCATCGTCGACACCTCCAATGAAATTGCCGGCGACGGTGACGTGCCCCATCCCGCCATCGGCCGCGCCCGCCGCATGCAGGTGCGCGAGCCGACTCTGCAGCACGAGGTCATGATCGAGGCCGTCGAGAACCACAACCCGGAGGTCATCGTCATCGACGAGATCGGCCGCGAGCTTGAGGCTGTGGCGGCGCGTACGATCGCCGAAAGGGGGGTGCAGTTGATCGGCACGGCACACGGCAACACGCTCGAAAACCTGCTGCTCAACCCTACACTCTCGGATCTGGTTGGCGGCATCGAGTCGGTCACCCTTTCGGATGAAGAAGCCCGCCGGCGGGGAACCCAGAAAACGGTGCTCGAGCGAAGAGCTGCGCCGACGTTCGACGTGCTGATTGAGATCCAGGCGCGCGAGCGGCTCGCGGTCCATCGCGATGTTTCCGCATCCGTGGACGCGATGCTGCGGGGCGTGCCCCTGCCGCCTGAACTGCGCTATCGTGACGATGAAGGCGAAGTACACGTCGAGACTGCTCCGCGGCCCTCGACTAAGAATCAGTCCAATGCAGCCGGCTACCGTCGCCAGGCTGCATTGCCCACCGCCACACATGCCGGCAACAACGGGCTGCCCTTCTCACCTACGCCGCCGCACATGCCCAGCGCGCCGCTGGCCCCGATCCGGATTTACCCTTACGGGGTGGCAAAGAACCGCCTGCGCCAGGCCTCTCGGCGGTTGGGGGTGCCGGCGGTTATCGCCGATTCGCTCGGAGACGCGGAGGCGCTCGTGACCTTGCGCTCTTACTATCGCAAGCGGCCGCGGGTGATCAAGGATGCCGAAACACGCAGGATGCCCATCTACGTCCTGCGCTCCAACACCGTAAATCAGATGGAAGGCTTCCTCACGGAGCTTTTCAACCTGCAGTCAGTGCGCATGGACGACCCGCGCCTGCAGGAGGCGATGGAAGAAGCCCAGCAGGGCATTCAGGCTGTGCTGGACGGCGCCCGCTCGATCGAGCTTTCCCCGGCTTCTTCCTACATCCGCAGGCTGCAGCACCAGATGGCGCGTCAGGCCAATCTGGTTTCCCATTCTTACGGCAAAGAGCCCCAGCGCCGGGTCAGGATCTTCCGCAGTTGAGTCTCTTCATCACGCTTGAGGGCCCGGATGGCAGCGGCAAGACCGGGCAGGCTCAAAGCCTGCTCGATTACCTGCTCTCGCTGGAGCTTGACGTAGTTCTGACCTGCGAGCCGGGCGGCACTCCGATCGGCGATCAAATTCGTGAGGTGTTGTTCAGCCTCGACAACACCGCTATGGACCCGCGCACCGAATTCCTGCTCTTCTCGGCCTCGCGCGCCCAGCATGTCGCCGAACGCATCCACCCGCTGCTCGAGAGGGGAACGATCGTAATTTCCGATCGCTTTTTTGATTCGTCTCTCGCCTACCAGGGCTATGGCCACCAGCTGAACCTGCAAACCCTGTGGACCGTGACCACTTTCGCCACGCAGGGGCTCATCCCGGACCGCACCTATCTGCTGGATGTGCCCGTTGAAGTAGGCATCGAACGGCGCAAGCAGGACGGCAATTGGAACCGCCTTGATGCCTTCGATCTTGACCTGCATAAGCGTGTCCGCTCGGGCTATCTGCAGCTAGCGGAGGATGATAAGGGTCGCTGGGAGATACTCGATGCCAGCCAGCCCTTCGATGAGGTCCAGGAGTCGCTGCGACAGAGCGCCCTTAAATTGATTGGATCGCGGGGATTACTTAAAGGGAGTTGAACTCCCGTTTGCAGTTCGGGAAGGTCACACCACAATTAGCGGGGGAGTTAGAACTCATCATCCATGCCGAGGTCTGGCATGGTTTTTTCAATCTCCTCCGGGCTCTCTCCGGCTTCCAACCGGTCTACGACTTCGTTAAACTCGCCGGGCATCTCCTCGCCCAGTTCATCCCCCATCTTTCTCATCATGCGCGCCATCGAGCGTGGATCGTTCTCGTCAAAATCCGACCAGGCCCCGGGGTCTGATAGGGATTCCAGGCGCGATTCTTCCGAGCGTGCAAAGCGAACACGATTGATCAAGCGCTGGAGTTCCTCGCTCTCGCAATGGGGACACTTCACTGGTTCGACTCCGTATTCTTCATAACTCTGGAAGATCGACACCCGTTTTCCACACTGTTTGCAGCGGTAATCATAGCTTGGCATTTGAACCTCCATCGATTGCGATTATACTGACCCTAACGGGAGGCATCAATACATGCACGAAGAACTGCTCCGGAAACAAAAACTGCCGCTGCTCATCGTGATCTCCGGCCCCTCGGGCGTCGGTAAAGATTCAGCGGTGCAGCGCATGAAGGAGCGCGGTCTCCCGATCCATTTTGTGGTCACTGCGACCACCAGGCCCCAGCGGGATAATGAACAGCATGGGGTAGATTACTTCTTCGTCTCACGCGAACAGTTTGCCGAGATGATCGAAAATGATGATCTAATCGAGTATGCTGTCGTCTATGGGGATTACAAGGGCATCCCAAAATCACAGGTGCAGGAAGCGCTTGCCAGCGGGACGGACGTGGTCATGCGCGTGGACGTTCAGGGTGCTCAGACGATCCGCAAGCTCTACCCGGAGGCGCTCTTAATCTTCCTCTCCACCCGCACAGAAGATGAGCTTGTCCATCGCCTGGAACAGCGCAAGACCGAATCGCCTGAAGACCTTAAACTGCGCATCGCTACAGCCCGCAAAGAGATGCTCAAGGTCGATTTGTTCGATTACTACGTGATCAACGCTGAAGGCCGGCTCGATGAAACCGTCGATACGATCATCGCCATCATTCACGCCGAGCACCACCGCGTGGACCCCCGCCAGGTGAATCCATGAGTAATCAGCCCCCCGAACAACCAGTTCGTCAGCCGCGCACACGCAGGCCGCTTGACTTCAAGCAATTCCCGGGAACCTACGGTTTGATTGCCTTCACCGTGCTCGTTTTCTTCGGGCAATTTCTCTCCGAGTCCCTCTTTCGCGTCGACTGGCTGCTGCAACTTGGCATGAAATCAGGCGAAGAGATCGCGAATGGACAGTACTGGCGCTTCGTCACACCGATTTTCTTGCACATTGGCATCCTGCACCTATTTGTCAACATGTACTCGCTCTATGCCATTGGGCCTGCCGTTGAGCGATTTTTTGGCACGGCACGCTTCCTGGCGCAGTACTTGCTCTCCGGATTTGCCGGCGTCATCTTCAGCCTGGCATTCAGCCCCTATCCCTCCGCAGGCGCATCCGGCGCGATCTTCGGTCTGCTCGGATCGCTGGGTGCATTCCTGTACGCCCATCGCGAATTATTCGGCCAATTTGGCCGGTTCCAACTGCGGCAGATCGCAATCGTGGCGCTTCTCAACCTGGGGTTAGGCTTGATGCCCGGAATTGACAATTGGGGCCACCTGGGCGGGCTGCTCGCGGGTGTGCTGCTGACGCTCTC
>JASFUN010000125.1:0-5845 GCA_050050255.1 Anaerolineales bacterium
GTGCCTCACGATCAGAGCGGTGACCTGAACATGATTAACGACGGCGCGGTTTACGATTCGACTGTGCCAGGGAAATGAACAGAAGCGATTAATCTGAATGTTTCAAGCAAAAAGCCCGCCAGTTGCCCGGCGGGCTTTTTGCCCGTAATCGCTGATGAGTCGATCCTCCTGAAGGGTGTAGGGGTGGACCCACGTGTTTACTCCATGAGTTGAAAATGAGTTGCAGGCAATTTTGTGGTTCTATCTCTGGGTGAAATCGCGCGGCAGACGCACGGTGAAGCAGGTGCGGCCGGGTTTGGAGCTGAAGTTGATATCGCCTTTGTGCTTGAAGGTGACGATGTTGTAGCTGATGTCGAGGCCTAAGCCGGTGCCCTGGCCGGGGGGCTTGGTGGTAAAGAAGGCGTCGAAAACCCGGTCCTGGATATCTTCCGGGATGCCGGGCCCGTCATCGATGATTTCCACGACGATGTCGTCATCTTCCGTGTGGGTCCGGATCGTTATCGTCCCACCAGGTTCGACGGCATCGATGGCGTTATCCAACAGGTTTGTCCACACCTGATTCAACTCGCTTCCGTACCCGAAGATGGCCGGTAGATCCGGGTCATATTCCTTTTGGATGCTTAATTCGGGCTTGGATTTAATCTTGCTGGCCATGATCACCAGGGTGTCATCCAAGCCCTTATGGATGTCGACCTCCTGGGAGGGAGCCTGGTCTAGATAGACGTACGACTTCATCGCGCCGACAATACTCGAGATGCGTTCAGCACCGGCGTGTACCTCGTAGAGCAGGCGCTGAATTGAACTCGTTGTGAGCAGCCAACGCAAGAGAACCTCGCGCTGCTCCACGGGGAATGGTTCCAGACTCTCGCTCAGCATTTGCGCGGTGATGCCCATATCAACCAGGTCGGGGGAGAGCGACCAGGGATCGTCCACCGCAAGCCGTTCCAGCGCGGCTTCAATCTCGTCCTGCATGTCGCTCCGTACCAGTGTGTCGAGTTCGGGTGGTTTGGAGGCGTGCTCCTGCACCCATTTTTCAAGCTGATCGTACGCTGAACGCTGTTCAGGGTCGAAATCAATCCCATTAACGGATGCCTGGACATCCTGCAGGGTCTGGAAGAGCTTCTCCAGTTGACTTGAACCACGACGGACTGCTGAAGCAGGGTTGTTCAGCTCGTGCGCGACCCCGGCGGTTAACGTGCCCAGCTGTGCCATTTTCTCACTCTGCCGGAGTTGGGACTGGATGTTTTTCATGCGTGATAGTACGGTGTAAAAAAGTGTTTGCGCGGCGTGCCGGCTCGTTTCGACCAGACCATCCAATTGTTCTCTGGTGATGGCGATCAGATGAGTTGCCTGCGTGGCACGCACGCTGGCCGTCCGGCGTGTGTCCTCAAACAGGGCAATCTCACCGATGATTTCCCCCGGTCCCCGGTTGGCGAGCAGGATCTCGCGCGTTCCGCTCAGTTTGTAGATCTCAAGCTCTCCGGATTGGATGACGTACGCTCTGTCCCCCACGGCACCTTCATCAAAGAGCAGCTCGCCGGGTTCGAGGTCGACCTCATCTACGTTCTTGCAGAGCTGCAGGAGGTCTTCATCAGACAGTTCCGAGAAGAGCGGGACACTTCGCAGGAAATTCTGCATTAGACGGTTCGCAGGTACTGATGCACGAAATTGATTGTCGCCGCGCCATCGCCGACAGCAGAAGCCACGCGTCGGATGGCGTCCTTGCGAACATCGCCGGCTGCGAAGACCCCCGGGACATTCGTTTCCATGAGGAATGGGTCGCGTTTCAATGTCCAGTTCTTCGGCCGGGTGTCTCGGTAGAGATGGCTCATCCCGGTCAGGATGAAACCCTGGCGGTCACGTTCCACGATACCCTTGACGCAATCCGAGTGAGGCACCGCGCCGATGAAGATAAACATAGCGCTGCCGGCAATGGTCTCCGTCTCGTCCTTGTTCAGGTCACGGACGGTCACTGCGTCGAGCCTATCGTCACCGGAGACAGATTCGACGACTGTGCGCAGGTGGACCTCGATTTTTTCATTCGCCCGAATCTGGTCAACAAGGTATTGCGACATGCCCTTCTCAAGCGAGCTGCCACGCACAAGCATGATCACCTTGCTCGCGTATCTCGAAAAATACATCGCACCTTGTCCGGCAGAGTTGGCACCTCCGACAACGAAGACGACCTTATCCTGGTAGTTTGCCGCCTCTGTTAGCGTGGCGCCGTAGTACACACCGGCGTTTAAGAATTTCTCAATGCCTGGTTTGTCCAATTCTCGTACGGTCACGCCGGTGGCGATGATCAGAGCCCGGCATCCCAGTTCGGTGCCGTCTTTCAACTGGACGTAGCGATAAGGGTCTTCGATCCGCACGCTGCTAACTTCCCTGGCAGTTAAAATCTCGGTCCCCAGGCGCATCGCTTGATCCGTAGCGCGGCGGGCCAGGTCGGCTCCGCTTAGACCCTTTGGGAAGCCGAGGTAGTTCTCAATCCGGGAACTTGTCCCGGCTTGTCCGCCAGTCGCCTCGCGCTCTATGAGCAGGGTGCGGAATCCTTCCGAGGCCCCATACACCGCAGCTCCCAGCCCGGCCGGGCCTGCGCCGACGATGATGAGGTCATAGAACGGTTCAGAAGCTTCGGTCTTAAGCCCGATCTTGTCGGCCAATTCGCGGTTGCTTGGAGCGACCAGGGTGGACCCATCCGGGAAGAAAACCGCCGGCAGGATCGTTGGACCGTCGGTACTGAGTTCGTCGACCATCGCTTTCGCTCCGGTGTCGACCTCGATGTCCAACCATTTATAGGGAATACGATTTCGAGCGAGGAAGTCCTTCAAATGGTGTGATTCAGCGGACCACAGCGTACCCGCGACGCGAATACCGTCATAGGGAAGCTCTGCAGATGCCCACCAATCGCTGAGCAGATCGTCCAGGAGCGGGTAAAGCCTCTCTTCGGGAGGATCCCAGGGCTTCATCAGGTAGTGATCGAGACCGATGCTGTTGATGCTTTGGATGGCCGCTTCGGTGTCGGCATAGGCGGTGAGCAGGACCTTCTTGGCGTTCGGATAAAGCACCTGAGCTTCGGCAAGCAGATCCGTGCCGCTCATCTCGGGCATGCGTTGATCAACGAGGAACAAAGCCACAGGCGTGTCGCGCTGCTTGAGTTGATGAACTGCTGTTAATGCTTCATTCCCGGAACCCGACTTTAGAATGCGGTAGTCCTTGGCGTAGTGAGAACGCAGATCACGCTCGATCGAGTTCAGGACGGGCGCTTCATCGTCAACGGTTATGATTGCTGGTTTTACCATAGTTGCCTTCCGTTAGTCTGGAACCTTTCAACCGGGAACACTATTTTCCACCAATCGGTGGTCAACTGGAATAGAGCACGCCAATGCCGCGCGATTTTTGAGCTAGCCTTTCTGATAAAGAGGCTGCGACCCAGCGGTGAAATGCTGCTAACAAGTCTGGTTCGCTTTCTGTCATGCGTTCCATCGCATCCAGGCTTAATCGATGAACACGCGTGGGTTCTTCAGCGATCACCGATGCCGATCTCACCTGTCCAGAGTACAATCCCATCTCCCCAACGGTAGCCCCGTGAGTGAGTGATCGCAGGCGGATCTGCGTACCATCTGCTTGCTCCAGGACCACTGAAACCCGGCCCTCTTCAATATAGTACAAAGCGTCTGCAGCCTCATCTTTATAAATTAAATACTCACCTTTGCTGAGATTCATCGGTTGAAGGTAATCCATTAACCGATCTACAGATCGCTCATTAAAACCCAGTGCCGATAGTTGAGCTGAGATACCTGTTGGCAGCGGATCGCAGGGTTTTTGTTCATCATTTAACAACTGCTGCTCACACCATTCTAAGCCACGATCGAGATCCGGAAAGCGATGCAACCGCTCGCTTTTCAAGTTCATGCCCCCACGCTGGAGGCGTAGAGCCTGGGATCCTGAGAGTCCTGTTAATATCAATCCGATATGATCCTCGGCGGTAAGATGCTCAATTTTGATCAGGCTAAGAGCGGCTGAAGTATCAAGACCGGTGACGTTTTTGAAATCGAGAATGAGAAAACGGGGTCTGAGATCAGGGTCCACAGCCAGGAACTCTCTCAGCTTATCAACAATCGAGTTTGCAGTTCCAAAAAATAGAAACCCGCGCAGGAGAAATACCCGGATCGCGTGCCCCCGATCGAGGAGCCATCGGCGTTCGAGCGAATTGCGATCCACATTGCTCTGAAGCTCCTCGCCGGTGAGCGTATGTTGAATGGTTTGCACCTTACTATAGCTGAAAACGAACATTACGATCATGATCGCCAACCCGACCAGCACCCCAATCAGGAAATCGGTCAAGGCAATGATGATCAGGATGATGATAATCACCGAGTACTCAAGAGGCGAAAATCGCTTCCAGGTAGCTACGACCCAGGTGTAAAGGAAATCCAGGCCGATAAACATAAGCATGCCGGCCACGATTGCCAGTGGGAAGTATGCAAGGCCGCTAAACCCTAAAACGAGAATGCCGGAAACCAATACTGCGGCGGAGACACCCACCACCCTGCTGCGGCTTCCGTTGCGATAAGCAAGCGAGGACAAGCTCAAGGAGAGATAGCCGATCATGCCACCAGCTATGCCGCTTAATAAATTTACTACCCCCGCATTTCTCAGCTCACGATTAACATCGATTTCTCTCTCAACAGTCACCTCAAGCGATGTGAGGTAAAGCAGGAAGCTTATCAATGAGATCCCCACCAAGGCTCCGAAATTACCCGCCTGGGTCGAGATCAACAACCAATCCGCCTGACGGATGGAGGCAAGTGAAATTGGTTGAAATGCTGGTTCGCCGATGTTTCCTAGCAGCAATCCCATGGACATTGACTCATCTAACGAGGTGCCGCTGATGAAAATCCCCAGGTAGAAGATCGTTATTAGAGAGAACAGAGTAAGCGGGAAGCTAAGCGGCGATTTCGTCCTGCGCATAACGATGAGGATCGTCAATCCGGATAAAAGTGCAGGCACCCACCGGATAAGCTGCTGAGGGTGGAAGAGATCCTGGAAGCCAAGCAAAGTGTTGGGTAATTCACCCAGCACGATGCTGAGTCCACCAAGCGTGATGAGCCATCCGGTCCCGGCCAGGAAACCCCCGATCACCGGGTAGGGGATATAGCGGACGAAATTGCCCCAACGCAGGGATCCCATTGCGAAAAATGTGAAGGCAACAAGCAAGGTGCCAAGAACCATCGATGTCAAAACTGTGGCCGTTAGCGTCTCGGCATCGAGACTGATTGGAAGCTTCAAATATCCACTTATCAGCACAGCCATAAGGATGGCGGGTCCTTCCTGGACGATGCCGATTCCAAACGGAAGCGTGCCCAGCAAGCTGGTTGTTATCAAAACGATGGAGGTGGCGAGAAGCGCGATGCTGATGCCGAGCGGAAGCAGTGTGGAAAGTGATCCAGTGAAGATTAGATTGATGAGTGAAATTGCGAAGAAGGCTTCCGTGATACCGATGAGTATGCCGAGAGTGATCTCGGAGGATAGACGCTTGAGATCGATGTCAAACAGCTGGAGCACATTCAACCGGTCCTTCAGAGCTCCAGATCCATCGCTAGACTCTTCCTTCTGTGTTTCCATCAAGGGCTGCATATATTTCTTCTGCAAGGAGATTATGACAATTCTAGTCGTAAATTAGAGAAATACAAAGATCAGTGGCGTGCTTAAGTTGTGGGGGCAAGATGATGTAAAAGTCCTGCCCACCATCGGCAATTTCTGGTGAATAATGTTGTGGGCGTTAAGTCGGCTCAGTAGTTGTATAATAATACGGATTAGATCAGTCCTAATTGCAGCTCGG
>JASFUN010000126.1:0-5843 GCA_050050255.1 Anaerolineales bacterium
CTGGCAGTACGCACTAGTTGGTTGATGGACGCTACGAGTTCCGTCGCCCCGTTAACCAGGCCGGTAACCTCCTGGGCCAATCCCTTCTGGCCGAGTCGAGCGGTATGGGCTGTTAGCGCGCTGATCTCACGCGAATAGCCACGGCTGATCAGTACAAGAGCTCCAATCAAGACAAGCAGGAAGCCGAGCACAAACACTGCGGCTGCGATGACCATCTGAACGTCTGTAAAGCTTAGGGGAATCATTTTCGCCTCCAGCTGCATTAAGGTCTGGAGGCGAAGGGTGCAATTACTATGCCAATGAGGCTATTTTGAGCTGCCGGGATCCAGGGCGCGGATATCGGGGGGTAAATGCGCTAAATCGATCATTTCCTCGTCACAGAACAGCGATGCTCGCTCTATGACGTGCCTCAGTTCACGGATGTTCCCCGGCCACGAATGAGCTTTCAGCGCATCGATGGCACGCGGGGTTATCCCCTCGATGTTGCTGCCCACACGCATGTTGATCTGGCGCAGGAAGTTCCCAGCCAGAGCCGGTATGTCTCCGATGCGCTCGCGCAGCGGCGGAAGGTGTAGATCGACGACTTTGAGGCGGTAATAGAGATCTTCCCTGAATTCTCCATCCGAGATCATCGCCGACAAATCCCGGTTGGAAGCCGCCAGGATCTGCACATCGACCGCGATCTCCTTGACACCACCGACACGGCGGAATTTGTGCTCATCGAGCATGCGCAGCAGCTTCGCCTGCATCTCAGGTTTGGTCGATGAAATCTCATCAAGGAAAAGTATTCCACCGTCAGCGATCTCGATTAAGCCAGGCTTCTTCTTCTGAGCACCGGTAAACGCGCCGGCTTCATGCCCAAATAGCTCCGATTCAATCATCGTGTCTGGAAGGGCGGCGCAGTTAATGGGGATGAACGGTTTGTCCGATCGTGGGCTGATGTTGTGGATCGTGCGTGCGAGGACCTCTTTTCCCGTGCCGGTCTCGCCCGTAATCAGCACCGAGACCGCCGCGGATGCCGCCCGCTCAGCTTCATGCATGACCTGCTGCATAGACTGCGTGTCACCGATGACCATCTCGGTGTCGGCTGTCGAGGTCCGACGGAGCAGATCCAGTTCCCTGCGCAGTGAGACGACCTCGGAAGAGTGCTCTACGGCTTGCACCAAGCGCTCAAGGTCAAGCGGCTTCTGCAGGAAATCAATCGCCCCTTTTTTCATCGCTTCGACCGCAGTATCGACTTCCCCGAAGGCAGTGATCAGGATCACAGGTGGGCGGGGATTTTCCATGGACAATCTATCGAGCAGTGATAACCCTGACCCGTCGGGGAGCATGACGTCGAGGAGCACTATGTCGGCGGCGGCTTTATCGATGACCTGGTTGGCTTCTTTGAGAGTCCCGGCTTCGATGGCTTCATAGCCACCATCGGTTAGCGCTTCGCTGATGAAATTCCGGGCGGTTTCTTCGTCGTCAACGATCAGGACCGTGGCGGACATACCTTACTCCTGTAGCTTATCATTTTCGAAAACAGGTAAATGAATCGTGAAAACTGTCCCGGCATCGGGAAAACTTTCGACCTGGATCGTGCCCCGGTGAGCGGTCATGATCCTGCGGCTGATTGCCAGGCCTAGCCCCGTTCCGTCCTTCTTGGTGGTGAAGAATGGGTCAAAAATGCGGTCAATCTTATCGGGGGGTATCCCAGGACCGGTGTCGGCAACTTTGAGTTCGATCGCATCGTCGTGCACATCCATAACCCTGGAGATGTTGATGGACAACGTCCCTCCCTCTGTCATGGCTTCGAGCGCATTGCTGATCAAATTGACAATCACGCGTTCAAGCGTGCGCGGGTCGGCAGAAGCCTGGGGGGTATCAGGGTCGTAAGAAGTGTGACAACGAACCCCGGATTGGTTGAAGCGCGGCATCCAGCGTGCCAGGATGCGGTCCATTGCCTCGGGCAGATCCAGGGGCTCCATCTTGAGTTCGAGCGGACGGGCGAAAAAGAGCACATCACTCATTAATTGGTCCAGGCGTACGCATTCTGTGCGAATCCGGTCCAACGCTTCAAACTGGGGATGCCCCTTACCAAGTCGGGAGGCGATCAGCTGGACACCGGTGGAGATATTATTGATCGGATTTCGAACTTCATGCGCAAAGATAGCAGTGACCTCACCGAGCAAGGCGCGCTGGGCCAGGATCTCGGTCTGATCTTCGATCGCTTGCTGCTCTGATTGATCCCGCAGCACAACCAGCAAGCGCAGATCATCTCCCGAGCCGACAGGCACGGCGCGCAGGTGTATGGGCAGGGGGGTGCCGTCACGATGATGCAGGATCAGCTTTGACCGCTCGGCCTCGCGTTTATGACCGAACGCGTCGAGCAGGGATGCGGTGACGTCTTCTGGCCCGACGAGGACGTCCTGTATGGAGAGGCCAACGACCTCCTCGGGCTGGAAACCGAGCAGGCGTGCGATCGACGAGTTGGCACGCAGGATGTTCAAGCTACGATCGATCGTGATAAGCGTGTCTGAAATGGCTTCATACTGGTGATTAAGCTCGGCCAGGAGGTTCCCGACCGAGTTCTCGTTCTCGACCTGTGCTAACCGTAGCTGGCCAATTTGAAGGGCGCTGTGGCAAAGGCTGGCAACGATCTCAACCAGTTGTTCCGAGTCTGGCGGTGCCTCGGCATCTGTCTCCCATCCGATAACGAGCAATCCAACCCAGGCGTTCTCCTGGCCGATCAACGCCGTCTGGAGCGACATAAGTTCAGCGGCACGAGCAGCACGTTGGATATCGTGGTTGGGTCTTTGTCCTAGGGTCCAGCTTGTGATCCTTGGTAGATCCGCAAGGAACGTCGGGTTGAGATGTTCCGGGAATTCAGGGGGGAGCGATCCCTCGATGATGTAATCGGGCTTTGATGCCGAGCCGCGGTAGATGGACACATAGCTTGCGGAGAGCAGCTGCCTGGTCATGTTGAGGATGTTTGGCAGAGCTTCATCCCCGAACTCGAGTGCCTGCTGGGTCATTGCGGCCAGGGATGAAAGGCGCGTGCGTTGCAGTTCCCGCTTTGTGACTGCGGATGTGCGCAAAGCGGAAGGTTTAGCGAGAAGCAAGATTGCGGTTCTAGGTGGGGCAATCGGGTGCGCTTCAAGGTCAACCGGCAAGACCTTGCCGGCCTGTGTGCGCATAGGCACCTCGAGATACTCACAGTCGGAGGATTCCCAGCACTCTTCGAGTCGGTCAAGAAAATCACGCCCGGCTTCATTGACGAAGATTTCTGAGGGTGTAAGCGAATCGAGATCCGTGCGGGCGTACCCCGAGAGAAGCAAGAACGCGTGGTTACAAGTGATTAAACGCGGCTCCGTCCCGGAGATGACCAGGACGGCGCGTTCCAACGTATCTGCAAGGGTGTTGAAGAGTTCCCGATGTGGATCGGACTTGAATATCCTTGCAATCGGGTTCGTAGGCGATGTATCTTTAGCCAAGCGTTAGCCTTTATGCGGCTGTCGAAAGTTTTTTCTTCGCTCTCAATCTCGCAGGTAGTATACCCTCGATCGACCGGTATTTTGCAACTGTGCGCCGGGCAATTTTAATTCCATCTTTCTTCAAGCGGGAAGCGATGGCGTCGTCGGTCAATGGCTGGCGCTCTTCGCGGACGATTTCTTTAATCCGATCGCGCACTGAAAGGCTGCGGTCGAAGAATTTGGCGAGCGGGATGATGCGTCCGTCTGGCAGCGCAACAGATTTGTTCGAGACAGCCCGGGAAACAGTCGACTCATGCACGCCTATGTGATCGGCGACCTCCGCACGCGTCATTGGCGTGAGATAACGTGCGCCTTCTAGGATGTACTGGCGCTGCTTGGTGACCAGAAGCTCCATCAACATGCGCATCGTGTTGTTTCGCTGCTGTATGCATTTAACAAACAAGCTGGCTTTCTCGAGGTGCTCGTTGAGGTCCGCAGACTGATCCTCGTCGGCTTGCTTCACGGCTTTATTGAACAGGGGGTTGACCCGCAGCCAGCCTGAGATCGGCGAGAAGATTTCGACGACCAGCGGACCTTCCTTCTCAATCGGATTGGTGTTGATGACGACGTCGGGTCGATGATAAACGTTCGGGTCACCCGTCTCCGGCTCGCGGCCTGAGCCCCAATAAGCCCGGCCGGGGTAGGGGTTGAGGTTATCCTGGATGAACTTCGTCGCAGCGTGGACCAGCTTCGACTTGACATCCAACGCTTTGGCGATCTTATCGTACTCACCTCGCCCTAACTCAGAGAAAGTCTCCTGGATCATTCGGCATGCGACTTGCACACGAGGATCATCCTCCGGGAACTGACCAAGCTGGACGATCAATGCCTGCCTTGGCCCTTCCGTGGCGAGCCCGACGGGTTCGCTGTTGGAGATCAGTTCGAGGACCCGGCGGACCTGGGTGATCGTTGAGCGCGTGGCCTGAGCGATGAACGCGGGCGGGTCGACGAGAAAGCCGTCATCGTCAAGGCTTGAAAGGATATAGATAGCCAGCTCACGGTCCTCGGGCAGCAAGTCCGCAGCCAGCTGTCGGAGCACGAACACAGTGCGGTCTTCGGGCGCCGCAGGTTCCTGGCGGTAAGGGAAATCGTCGCTGGAGCTGCGGCGGGAAGGCCGATATGAATCACGCGGCGAGAGGAAAACGATCGGCTCATCCTGGACCGCGCTGCGGCTGCAAACAGGGCAGCGACCAGGGCCGTGGATCTTGCGCTGGCATTCCGGGCAAATGCGCTCGTCGACGAGCTCAAGTGCAGGGTTGGAAGCGAGTTCAGCAATAACCTTATCGTGCAGCTCTTGATTTGACAGCACGAGCAGCGACATCGTCTGAGCGAGATGTGCAGTGGTCAGCGGTCGTAACGATTGATCTTGTACTTGAAACATGGCGTGCCTCGCTATGTTTAGGTGGGTGTGCCCGTTATTAGTTGCAAGATTCATGCCACTCCTTGTCATGATACAATCTTTCGCATGAAAAATCAAGTACAAATCATAGGGGGTGGGTTAGCCGGCAGTGAGGCCGCGTACCAGGCCGCCGAGTGTGGAATGAGTGTGGACCTGTTCGAGATGCGGCCGGAGGTCGATACTGGAGCGCACGTCTCCGATCAGCTCGGGGAGCTGGTTTGTTCGAATTCGCTCGGCTCAATGCTCGTAGACCGGGCTTCTGGATTGCTGATGGCGGAAATGCGCCTGCTGGGATCCATGCTTTTAGAAGTCGCCGAGCAGGTGGCCGTCCCCGCCGGGAGTGCACTGGCCGTGGATCGGGGAGAATTTTCACGACGGGTGACGCAACGCCTCGAGGATCATCCAGGCGTTCAAGTTCACCGTAAGGAGGTGACTGAGCTGCCACCTGGATTGACGATCGTTGCCAGTGGACCGCTCACTTCGAAGTCACTTAGTGAATCAATCGAAGCGCTTACAGGGCAGGAATATCTCTATTTTTTCGATGCCCTCGCACCCATCGTTGAATCTGAAAGCATCGATATGAGCATTGCGTTTTTCGGCTCGCGCTATGGGAGGGGTGAGCAGGAGCAGGGCGATTACATCAATTGTCCCTTTACGCAAGAGGAGTATGAAACCTTTGTCGATGAGCTCCTGGCGGCTGAAAGGATCCCTCTACGCAGTTTCGAGCAGGCGATCGAGGGTGGGGTGCGAGCAGGGGCACACACTTTTTTCGAGGGCTGCTTGCCCGTCGAGATCATCGCTGAACGCGGAAGGGATGCGTTGGCGTTCGGGCCCATGCGCCCGGTCGGGTTGATCGATCCGCGCACGGGCAAGAGGCCCTATGCTGTCGTGCAACTGCGCCAGGATAATATAAAAGCAACATTATTCAA
>JASFUN010000127.1:0-5834 GCA_050050255.1 Anaerolineales bacterium
ATTTCTAACCGGTTCACTTCAGCGCTCCTGTGTTCACCCGCAGATCATAACAGAACTGGGCGCGTTGAACCACACGCGCCCAGCCGGATTCAGGTTTGTAGTTGTTAACTTTCTATACAGCAGTTTCCGAACGCACCGCAAGCATGCCTTCCAGGATGCGTTCCAGAGCCATCGTGTGTGAGCAGACACCGCGTGTGAGGAAGAAATCACAGTCGCAGTGCCACGAACCGTCTTCAAACTTCACAGTATGTGGATTGTTTTCGCCATCAAAAGTCGCTTGAAAATCCTTAAAAACAATGCGGTCACGCTCGATCGCATAGCGTTTCGCCTTTTCAATCTTCCCAATCATTCCATAGTCCATTGTGCCTCCTTGTTATGCTGATAGAAAACAAAAAGGCACGTGGGCGCGAACCCATGTGCCTAATAAGGACAAGTCCTACCTTTTCGTGCCACCCCGCTCATGGCGGCATGTCCCTCCAGTCAATGAATATCGTTCAGTGCTGTAAAGTATATGCGCGCCCACCTCATGAGTCAATGCACGCTGTTCCTACGCGCCTCCTACTGCTTGGCTATAACTTGTCAATCCAGGCCAACCGTGACTCTCAAACCGATCCGCTCGATCTCGCCAATATCCTTGATTACAACGCAGTCGGCGTCAGCGTATATGCTCCGTGGGTCGATAAGAACCGGCTCCATACCAGCCGCACGGGCACCGAGCACATCGGCATGGTAGTTGTCCCCGATGTAGATGCTTGCGGATGGGGTCGTCTTGAGCTGCCTCGCTGCGTGCTCCAGCAGGCGTGGGTCGGGTTTGTACCAGCCAACCTCGCCAGCCGCCAGAATGATCTCGAAATGTTGGGCTAATCCAAGTTCTTCCACCAGTTCATTCATCGGTTTGCTGCGGTTGGATACCAGGCCGAGGCGGAAACCTGATTGCTTCAAGTTTTCCAGAGTCGGCAGGACAGATTCGGGCACGACATCCCGCGGCTGATACTCCTCCCGCATGCGTTCTGTCAACGTTCCGGCGATCCCATCCGCCAGTTGTTCGTCAGCCCCTATGTGGCGCAGGTGCCGCCAGGCATGATTTTTCCAGAATGCGGCATTATCCCGATAATCCCCGAAGCGATCGAGGTCCTCTTTGAGCAGTTCGGAATCGGCCCAGTATTCATTCACCCAGCGCTCGCCGACGATCCGTAGCTCAGGGCTTGTTTCCAACCCCAACTCGGCGGCGATGCGGTAAAAGACGTCCAGAGCCGGCGGGTCATTCACCCGCAGTGTCCCATCCAGATCGAACAACACTGTGTCATACCCGTTTGGCTGAATTTGCATCTACGAATAGCTCCGATTCAATGAAAACTTGGTCTTCCTGCTTGCAGGTGTGATAGCGGCCTTATCCGCCGATGAATGACATCTCGACCTTTTTGCTTTTCCCGGTCTGCTGCGTGCGCATCTCAGAATAACGGTCGCTGCGCTCGCGCCAGATGCCGGTCACTAACTCGCGGATCTCCCCGTCACTCGCTCCGTCGCGCAGCGGTGTTTTGAGATCAAATCCGCGCGCCGCGAACAGGCAGGTAAACAGCGAACCATCGGCCGACATGCGCAAGCGCGTGCAGTCCCCGCAGAATGGCTGGGTGACGGAAGCGATCAGGCCGATCTCGCCAGCCCCATCACGATAGCGATAGCGCCTGGCAACCTCACCGCGGTACGCTGGGTCAACGCGCTCCAGGGGGAATACAGCATCAATGTGTTTGACGATTTCGGCTGAAGAGATGACATCTGCCATGCGCCATCCGTTTGTCGAACCCACATCCATGTATTCGATGAACCGCAGCGTATGTCCCAATTCACGGAATGCCTTCGCCATGGGCAGGATGCTGTGTTCGTTGACACCGCGTTTCACGACCATGTTGACTTTGATCGGGGTCAATCCAGCCTGCTCCGCAGCATCGATCCCTTCAAGCACGCGTGATGCGCTGAAATTAACATCATTCATTTTCATGAAGGTCTCGTCGTCGAGTGCGTCGAGGCTCACCGACACCCGGTCCAACCCTGCGGCCTTCAACGACGGCGCTTTCTTCTTCAACAACGAGCCGTTCGTCGTCATCGTCAGTTCAACCGGAGAGCCCTCTCGCAGCATAGCAACCAGCACCTCGATGTCCCGACGTAAAAGCGGCTCACCACCGGTCAGCCGGATTTTTTGCAAGCCCATGCCTTCGAAGATACGCACCAGACGCGTGATCTCTTCAAAAGTGAGCAGTTCCTCCTTTGGAAGGAAGTCAAAATCGCGCCCGAATACCTCCTTCGGCATGCAGTAACGGCAGCGGAAATTACAGCGATCCGTCACGGAGATGCGTAAATCCCGGAAGGGGCGATTTAACTTGTCATACACACTGGTCGTCATAAAGCCTCAATAGCGATCTGGCAGGGCCGACCGGCCGCCAACCTTGATCTCTTCAAACCCGATGGTCAGACAGGGTCGCTGAGTAATTTGGACCTGATAAGTAATATTCTATCATGCAGCCGCCGCGGTCATTCGTGCTGTTCCAGGCGCACATGCATGCCTGCAGGCGATGAGGTAAAACGCAACCAGGATTGAGCTGCAGCAGGCTTGATGCTAGTTCAGGGGTTGACCAAAT
Source organism: Anaerolineales bacterium (assembly GCA_050050255.1). Classification (GTDB taxonomy): domain Bacteria; phylum Chloroflexota; class Anaerolineae; order Anaerolineales; family E44-bin32; genus E44-bin32. The sequence continues at coordinate 2,637 of JASFUN010000127.1, forward strand.
GGGGGCCCTGGATATCGACCGTCCCGGTTAGATCATATGGCAGTGCGCCTGTGATGCGCACGGGCGCAATCTCGCCGATCGGGATCTCGCCTTCCACGATCACCATGCCATCGATCTCGGGCGCATCACGGTAGGAGCGCCCGACACTGATCCCGTCGCCCTGTCCCTCTATGAGCACATCCAGCGTCTTGCCGATGAAGGCCTGGTTCTTCTCGAGCGAGATATCTTGTTGGATGCCCATCAATCGCAATAACCGTTCTTCTTTCACCTCATCCGGGATGGGATCGCCAAGCTGTTCGGACGTCGTCCCGGGTTCAAACGAAAACTTGAAAGCGCCGACGCGGTCAAATCGCAAATCCCTGACAAAATCGAGCAGATGCTCAAACTCCTGCTCTGTCTCACCGGGATAGCCGACGATAAAGGTCGTGCGCAGTGCCAATTCGGGCATGCCCGAGCGCAGTTTTTCGACGGTCCGATAGACCCACTCGATGTTGGCAGGCCGACGCATGCGCAGGAGCGCATCACGGTCGCCGTGCTGCAGAGGCATGTCGATGTAGGGCAGGATTTGGTCATGGCTCGCCATCACCTCGATCAAGCGATCGGTCACATAGCCGGGATAGGCATAGAGCAAACGAATCCAGGCCACATCAGGCACCTGCGGCAGCATTTCTTCGAGCAGCTGAGCGAGACCGTCCTGCATGCCAAGATCGTGGCCGTAATCAGTCGTGTCCTGGGCGATGAGGATGATTTCACGCGCCCCGGCCGCTTGCAGAGACCGCGCTTCAGAGATGATAGTCTCAATCGGACGACTTACCGCCGTGCCCTTGATCAAGGGAATGGCGCAGAATGCACAGGGTCGGCGGCAGCCATCGGCGATCTTCAGGTAGGCGCTTGCCCCTTGCACTGCGACGCGGGCGACGCCCTGCTCGTCCAGCCCGACCGTCGCGGCCTCAGGCAGGTGATAGACCGGCTCGGGATGGTCTCCTGAGCGCAGTTCACGCAAGACCTTGACGATGTCCATCCATCGGCGAGTGCCCAGGATTCCATCGATGCCCGGGACCTCCTGGAGGACTTCTTGCCCGTATCGTTGGGTCAGACAGCCGGCCGCAATGAGCAGCTGTCTGGAGGTTTTGCCGGCAGCGAGCTCGCGGAGTACAGAATACGATTCATCTTTAGCCGGCCCGATGAAACCACATGTGTTTACGATGAGCACGTCGGCGTCTTCAGGCGATAAGACCGCCTGATAACCGGCGCGCGCCATCAGTGCAGCCATCGATTCGGAATCGACCGTGTTCTTAGCGCAGCCCAGGGAGACTAAGTGGAAGCTTGGATCGCTCATCAGGGGTTCACCGTCGTGCTTGTGCCAGACACCGTCGGGCTGGGTGTCTCGCTCTGCTCGGGCGTCAGCGTAGGCGTAGGAGTGACCGTTGCCGTCGGCGTCACAACGCCGCGCGGCGACCAGACCCGTTCCACAACCTGGGCCAGGTCACCCAGCGGGCCTTGATCCTGACCGTTGAAAACGACTCGGAGTCCACCGGCATTACCAGTCAAGAGCTCAATCTTCTCTTCGCCAGTGTAGTCCAGCTGGTCCCCTGGTTCCATACGTCCCTGGAAAACTTGCTCACCATCCACGGTCAGCCTCACCCAGGTTTCAGAGACAGCTGTCAATTCGATCCTCACCGAATCGAGGACAGGTAGGATCAAGGTCGGGGTTGGTGGCGTGTCACTGTCAGCGAGCGTGGTCACCGCCACACCTTCCAACGAGAGCTGCGGCGCTGGCGTGGAAGTTGGGGTGGGAAGCTCGGTCGGTTCTTCGAACGAGACCAGCGCTTGAGGCGCCTGCGTGGGTTCCGGGGTGTTCAATGAGGCGACGATGCTGCCCAGCCCCCATATCAACAAAGCCGCTACCGCCACGACAATACCTCCCGATAATAAGATCTCGGTGATCGATCGGCCGCCCGAGTTCCCCGGCCGCTGCAAATCCCGGGCACCCGACCGGGATCGACGCAGGAGTGGTTTCGATTTGCGCTCCGCGCCGCTCACGGCCTCGACCTTCTTCAGTATCTCTTCAGGGTCCAACCCTAGAAAATCAGCGTAATTTCTCAAGAAGCCATGCAGCTGCACTACCGACGGCAGCGTATCAAATTTACCAGCTTCCAAAGCTTCCAGACGGTTTACACGCATGCGCGTTGAACGCTCGACCTCTTCCAGGGTCAGCCCAAGGCGTTCTCGCCGTTCCTTCAGTGTCTGGCCGATCTCTTCCATCGTTCTGCCCTAGAAATGCAAAACCACCGGCGTACACGCTGGTGTGTATCTCCGGTGGTTGCAGTGATCAGGCTACTCTTGGTCTTCCGCCTCGACCTCGGCAGCCTCTTCCACGCCAGCGCTCATCTCAGGTTCAACTTCGGGGGATTCCGTTTCGGCGAGTTCTTCCTGTTCCAGGAGTTCTTCTTTCAACTCGACGAACTGACCGGCCGATTCCGCTTCTGCTGCCTTTTCCTCTTCAATCTTGTACGCAGATTCCGGCGGCTCACCTTCACGGTGTACCAGCACGGTTAGCTCCGGGATCAGGTCGATTGTCAATCGGATCGGAATAGTGTGCACGCCCAGCGTTTTCAATGACTGCGAGTCGATATCACGGCGTTCAACCGTCGCGCCGGTCTCCTGTTCGATAGAATCGGCAATCATTGAATTCGTGATCGAGCCGTAGAGTTTGCCTGTTTCGCCGGCTTTAACTGCGAATGAGAGCGTGAGGCCATCCAGTCGTTCGGAGATCGCGCTCAATTCCTGATTCAGGCGGGCGCGCTCTTCGGCAGCATGCTTTTTGATGCGGTCAGCCTGCTTTAAGGCACCTTCGGTCGCGCGCGTGGCAAGCCCTTGAGGGATGAGGTAGTTTCGGCCATAACCCGCAGCGACCTTCTTCACCTCGCCCGCTCGACCCAGTTTGTAGACATCCTTCAACAATAAAACTTTCATCGTTCTCCAAGCCCTTTCTTCAAGATTAGAGCGCCGAATACGGCGCTCGGGACGAAGGGTACAACGTCCAAGTGTGTGTCATTCTACCAGACGGCTATGTAGCGGTAAAGATGCTCAGCTTGTGCACTGGGTGGATTCAGCGGCCAAGCGCACCCGGGCGATTTACATAGGCATCTCCGGCAAAAAAATCAGCCCATCGCTTTCTCCATCACTATTGCGTCC
>JASFUN010000128.1:0-5819 GCA_050050255.1 Anaerolineales bacterium
GCTCTTGGTCGCGTGCATGGTAGCTCTGCTGCCCCAGGCCTAACTCGTTCGGCACCAGCAGTGCTCGGTTGCCTACTCCGGGGAAAACCTGCACTTGCTTTTCATTGGCCCGCCGCCAGATTCTCTCAGCTGCGAGATGTGCAGCCAGACCATTGAATCTTTTCCCGTAATGACACCGGGCGGTATCGAGAGTGATATGCAATCGCACGACGCTCCGTCTCGATCGAGAGATCCTGATGACAAATCATGACCTATTCAGATCTATGATATCAAGAATCATGCCTGCATGGTGTGATCGGGCACCACAGCGATTGGTCGATTCGATACTTTCATCGATCCCGGTAGACCTCTTACAGAGAACGTGTCCATCGAACACAATAGTCATCCCCGAAAGTACACAAACGCAACAGCCGGCTAGGCTTTCCATTCGTCGCTAAGATGTCAGTTTGGCTTGGTCAGAGCTCCATATCCAATCCGCATCAAGGATAGTTAGCCACCGACTCCGGGTCCGGAACGAGCTCTCTGTGGTTATCTTCATTGCGGAGCCAGAGAAACTCTGGACAAGTTAGCTCAACAGACAAACAGCTCCTGTGTTTCTTGTTTGAATCCAAAGAGGCGTATTTGAATGTCATTTCTCCCAGGAAGAATCGGGCTTATGGGTCCTTTTTGATCGGCCGCAGACCAACACAGTTTTCTTGCCCGATCTGCGCATGGTTTTCATGACGCAGCTCAATTGTTTTGCGCCGCCATGATCACAACCAGACATCTTTTAATGGATACGAAATCTAAGCGGGTTAAATCAATTTGTGAGGTGGGGCTGTTAGTGGGGAATGCAAGATCTTCAACAGGAGGATATCAGGCCAATCAATGATGACTGATAAACTCAATCAAGGCAGCTGGATTGGTCAGCTCAAGTCACATGCACGTGCCGTTTGGCTTCCTGAGGACAAGATAATGCCAAACGGCCAGAGAGTTCAGGTTAGTCTTCCAGATTCACATCATCGTGTCCTTTCCTAGCTTGAAGCTCTTCTAGACATCTTGCATACTTGTCAGCCATGCAGTGCTTCCAGGTCAGGACGCCGAAAACCTGAATTACCCTCCCCGACCGGAATGCTCACACGAGATGCAGACATCGCTCTTTCGATTGGTCCAATATTTTTGCCCACAAACCGGGCACTTTGCTTGGCGCAACCCGCCCTTCTTTGGCTGAGGCCGTGGTCGTAATTCGGCAGGCAGATCCGCATACGGGTCCGGGTTGCACGAACATGAGTCTGGATTTTCAATCGCTCCCAAGGGTTCGTCAGCTGTTTTCTGTTCTTCAGGAGTTGTCAAGGTATCCTCCGCTGGCCTGCGTGGATGAGATGGGCATCAAGAGGTCTTCCAATTGGGAGCGGGCTGCTCGATGTTCCAACTTCGTCAGCTCAAGACAGTCCGCCAGGTTGGCTTGTCCTATCGAAAGTTTGAGCGCAAAGTTGTAACAGGTCATTTCACCACACGCCTTACAGTTCGTCCCAGGCAGCAGCTTGAATACCGATAGATGCGAAGGGCGTCGCCTGACATCTTCGCTGGGCACAATCTCGGAACGCCTCTCCCATGTAGTGTTGACCAGCTCGATCAAAGAGTGGATTTCCCGCTCGGCTTCATCGCGATCGACCAGGTTGCTGATGGCAATCTCCAGCGGATGAAAGACGATCATGTGGTCAGCGCTACGCCAGCGCAGCGAGGTGGCCGCCGGGTTGTATTCCGCCCCTGTCAGAATGGCATTTAAGAAAGGCAGCACTTCTCGTATGTCCGCCTTCAGATGTGCCTTCGCCGAGAAGCGCCGTGTGCCCGGATCACAGGGAGGCGTGAACACTTCCATCTCATATGCTTCAATGAGCTGCGGCGATCCTGTGTCTTCCTCCATCAACCTATGCCTTGGCTGCCTCTGCTTGAAAAAATCTCCGCTGAAAGGCAAAAGCGACGTTCACCAATCCAATCATGACCGGCACTTCAATCAATGGGCCTATCACGGCCGCGAAGGCTACGCCCGATCCGATCCCGAAGACCGCCACAGCTACAGCGATTGCAAGTTCGAAGTTATTGCTTGCGGCTGTAAAGGCGAGCGTGGTGGTCTTGCTGTAATCCGCACCGATGGCGCGACCTAAAAAGAAACTCACTACGAACATCAGCACGAAGTAGATCAGCAGCGGGATAGCGATCCGCACGACGTCCCCCGGGATGGTAATGATCAATTCACCCTTCAGGCTGAACATCACCACGATCGTGAAAAGCAGCGCCGCCAGGGTCAGCGGGCTGATGCGCGGCACAAAGTTGGCGTAGTACCATTCCTTGCCCCGCATTCGCACGAGGAAGAACCTGGTGAAAAAACCCGCTAAAAATGGGATGCCCAGGTAGACGAAAACGCTCCGGGCGATTTCGCCAATCGTAATCTCAACCAGCGACCCGCTTAACCCGAACCAGGTGGGCAGCAGGGTGATGAATATATAGGCATAAACGCTGTAAAAAAGCACCTGGAAGATACTGTTGAACGCCACCAGACCGGCGGCGTATTCCGTGTCACCTTTGGCCAGCTCATTCCACACGATCACCATCGCGATGCAGCGTGCCAGCCCGATCAGGATCAAACCGGTCATATACTCCGGATACCCGCGCAGAAAGATGATCGCCAGGGCAAACATCAGGATCGGTCCGATGACCCAGTTCTGCAGCAGTGAAAGCCCGAGGACTTTCCAATTGCGGAATACGTCGCCGAGTTCATCGTAGTGCACCTTTGCCAGAGGCGGGTACATCATCAGTATCAGGCCGATGGCGATCGGGATGTTCGTCGTACCGACAGATACAGCGGCGTTGAAATTGGACACCGCCTTCGGAAACAAATAGCCGATCAGCACTCCGAGCGCCATGGCGAGGAAAATCCACAGCGTCAGGTAGCGGTCCAGCGTGGAAAGCGAGCGCGGCTCCGGGGTCGAATCAGCCTGAAGCACATCAATTTCGTTGGATGACATTGTGATTTGCCGTGCCTCCCGTTGAGCAGGTTCTGTTTAGTCAGACCAGGGTCATAAACATGCCGAAAAGATAGCCCGCCAGGGTGCTGAAAATACTCACCAGCACGACGTACACAGCCGTCTTTTTTCGCCCCAGGATGCGCCCGGTCACCAGGATGCTTTGCAGCGAAAGCTCCGGGTCGGCAAGCAAGTACGCCAGCAGCGGACCGCGATGCATGCCAAGGTCGAGGAACATGCGCGCGATCGGCACCTCCACCAGCGTGGGGAAGTACATAAAGACACCGAAAATCACGCCGATGGCGTTTGCCCAGATCGTGTTGCGCCCGGCAAGCGATTGGACCCACTGCTCGGGCAGGACGGCCTTGACCATACCGGCGATAAAGACGCCGGCAATGAGCAGCGGGAAGATCTGCTTGACGAACTTCCATGTCTCCCACAGCCACTCGCCGATCTCTTGGCGCTGAAAACTGCGGCTGGCAATGATCCCGATGGCGGCCAATAAACCCAGTTCCCCGAAGAAGCGTCCTGTCAGGCCGATATGTAAACTCCCTTGTGTAACCACCGGTGCGGCAATAAGCAGCGTCAGGCCAACAAGCACCACCGATGCAAATGTCCAGCGATTGAATCCCAGGAGCACCTGCTCAAGCCCCAGGTAAGCCACGGGGGCGATCACGAGCAACATCAGGATTAGCAAGAATCCCTGGATGTTGAGATTTGCCCGGTCCAATGCCCCCAGGATCGTGACGGGTAGGTCAACGGGCACATCGAGATTAATCCATGCGTCGGTCAATAAGTCGATCTGAAGCGTCCCGACGATCAGCACTGCGAAGAGCAAGAGAAAGAGAACCCACACCGCCGGCTTGACCTGTGCGCTGCCGTCGAACATTCCGCTGTCAGCCATCTCCTGCGCACGTACCTGCTCATCCCGCTGGAAGAGCCGGGCCATGAGCATGCCAATGCCAATCCCGAAGACGATCGAGAGCACGATGCGCGCCACGGCGATGTCCAGGCCGATCGCCGCGCCAGTGTATGCAATAGCCAGGATGTTTACCGCCGGGCCAACGAATAAGAACGTGATCGCCGCGCCCAGCCCGGCGCCGCGCTTCCAGATGCCGGCGAAGAGCGGCAGGATCGTGCACGAACACACAGCCAGGATAAACCCGCCCACGGCAGCTGCCGGATAGCTGATCCACTTCTTCGCTCGCGGCCCCAGGAACTGGGTGATCGTTTCCTTTGGGATCATAGCGCTCATGTAGCCAGCGATGACGAACGCCGGCAGCAGGCATAGCAGCACGTGCGCTGCGAGGTAGTCGAGCAAGCTCGTCCAGCCCGACCAGAGCATCGATACTATCACTGTTGTAATGTCTCCCATTTCCGCACTAATCCCTCAGCTCATCCAGCGATGGCAAAAACTACGTGCCGAATTACTGCTTCGAAAGCGCACATGATCGAGTATGCACACATCGCAGATCACGCTGCTGCTTCTTCCAACCAGGCGACGATGTGTGAAGGAGCAGGAATCCGTCCCGAAGAAACAAGTTTCTCATTGATCACCAGGCCCGGGGTGGAGAGCAGCCCGTAATCCAGGAACTTCTCCGTGTCGGTGACCTTCTCGATCGTCACCTCGACATCCGGGTGGTCGCTGTGCCACTGCTCCACTGCCTGTACAGCATGCAGCTCGACGCGCTCACAATTCTTGCAGCCGGGTCCTAAGACTTTAATCGACACCATCTTCGTCGTCTCCTTGGTTTGACATGAACATGTACGGCGGCTCAGACGTTCTCAAGCGCCAGCCCGATCTTTTCTTCACATTTCGGGCAGTTACACTTCTCGGGAGGGATTTTTCGGATCGTTGGAAACAGCAGTTCGCCGCCGTCGGAGCGAGCGACGTTGAGCGCAAGTCGCCGGGAATCTTTGAGTAGAGCGTCTATGCCAGAAACGGCCAGTGCGTAAAAAACGTTCAAACCCTCCCGGCGATCCTCGATCAGGCCGACTTCACGCAGCTTTGCCAACTGCTGCGAGATATATGCCTGGCGCTGATCCAGCCGCGCCTCCATGTGGCAAACGCAGGCCTCACCCTCTTCCAGCAGTAACTCCAGGATCTGCAGGCGGGTTGGGTGTGCGAGTGCCTTATGGACCTCTGCGGTCATTGCATACCCGTCCATGTTCATTCTCCGCTATATATTCAACATTCGGAATATATTATAAGTTTGTGGGAGAGCGGGGACACTGTCAAAGATCACAAGCCCGTCATGACCTTCTACCGAAGCTGATTTATAGATACCGGGGGAAGCAAGATTTGTGCTGGCTTAACCTCAGCCGGGGTCTGGGAGCGCCTGGCTTCGCAGCCAGGATCGTACGCGTTTCTCGATGAGGTCCCGAACCTCCCTGAATTTCTGAAGCCTTGCTTCTGGGGTGCCTTCGAAGGCAGCGGGATCTTCGAAAGACCAGTGCAGGCGCGCCCCGCCGCCAGGGAAGAAGGGGCAGTTCTTCTCCGCCTGATCGCATACCGTGATCAAGTAGGCAAAGGATTCACGCCCGAGATACTCATCCAGGCTCTTTGAACGCTGGCCATCTAGATTGTAGCCAATCTCAGCCATCACCCTGCGTGTCAATGGATTAATCGTGGAGGGGTTAAGGCCGGCGCTGAAGGCTTCGAAGCGACCTCTTCCCAGGCGACGCAGGAAGGCCTCAGCCATCTGGCTGCGAGCCGAATTGCCAGTGCAGAGGAATAGGACTTTGATTTTATGCATCCGAGTGCCCCATACTTGTTATCCATCATTTAAGCCGAGAAATGTTAAAGGGTCATGA
>JASFUN010000129.1:0-5764 GCA_050050255.1 Anaerolineales bacterium
TTTCAGCAGGTCCTGGAAAGCTTCCTCGTCAATGACCGCGATGCCGAGCTCATTCGCCTTGTCCAACTTTGAACCTGGAGAGCTGCCGGCAAGCACGTAATCCGTCTTTGAACTGACGCTGCCGGTTACACGCCCGCCGCGAATCTCTATCTCCTGCCTGGCTTCATCACGCGTCATGGAAGGGAGTGTGCCCGTTAATACGAAAGTCAGACCTTCGAGCGTCTGTTCCCTATCCGCCCCTGGCAGTTCTGCTTCTGGCCAGAGGTCAGCTGAGTGCAATTTATCTAGAAGCTTCTTGTTCGCAGGGCTCGAAAACCAATCATAGATCGTCTGAGCTACGACCTCCCCAATCCCTTCAATACTTTCAAGATCTTCCCTGGAGGCCTCCATCAGCCGGTCGAGATTCCCAAAATGCCTGGCCAGATCTCCCGCTACTGTAGTTCCGACATTGCGGATGCCCAGAGCAGTCAACAGGCGGCTGAGCGGCTGATCCCGCGATCTCGAGATGGCCTGGATGAGATTTTCGGCGCTCTTCTCGCCAAAACCTTCGAGATCCTCAATCGCCTCAGTCTTTAATGAATATAGGTCGGCGACATCCTGGACCAGGTCCTTCTCGACTAACATCTCGGCGACCTTGATCCCCAGGCCTTCGATATCCATTGCGCCCCGTGAGGCGAAATGCTCAATGTTTCTCACCAACTGGGCAGGGCAGCCTTGATTGACGCAAAACACAGCCACCTCGCCCTCAATGCGTTCAAGCGGTTCTCCACAAGCAGGACACTTCTCCGGGATCGTATATGGTTTCGCATCCTCGCTGCGCGCTTCTAGGACGGGACCGATCACGTAAGGGATCACGTCTCCGGCCCGTTTAATATAGACACGATCACCTTCGCGGATGTCCTTCTCGCTGATGAAGTCGAAGTTATGCAGCGTCGCCTGGCGGACGGTTACGCCTCCCACCTCCACCGGTTCCAGGATGGCATAAGGCGTTATCACGCCTGTGCGCCCGACGTTCAAACCGATCTCCTCCAGTTTTGTCGTCACAACCTGGGCGGGGAATTTATACGCCAACGCGCCACGAGGATCCTTGCCGACCACGCCCAAAGACGCTCTTAAATCCAGGTCATTGATCTTTATGACGACTCCGTCGGCTTCATATGGGAGTTGATCACGCTTATCCACCCAACGCTTGTATTCCTGAATAACCTCTTCGATATTCGAACATAAGCGGATGCCTGCAGGCACAGGGAAACCAAGCTTTTTGAGATATTCGAGCGTCTCAAACTGTGTGCCGGGCACCGCTCCATCGGCATCAACGATCGCGTAGCATAAAAGTCGAATCGGGCGTTCAGACGTGAGCGATGCGTCGAGCTGCCGCAGGGCTCCCGAGGCTGTATTGCGTGGATTGACGTATGTCCTCTCACCAGCCTGTTCTAAGGCTTCATTCATTTGCCGGAAGTCCTCAAGATAAATGATCGCCTCACCACGAACAACCAGCCGGGAGGGCACAGATACCTCCGTCTCGACGGGTGGTATTCGAAGCGGCAGGCTCCTTATCGTCCTTAGGTTGGCGGTGATGTCCTCCCCCACTTCCCCGTCCCCGCGCGTCGCTCCGCGTATGAAAAGGCCATCTTCGTAGTGCAGGACCACGGTCAATCCATCCAGCTTAGGCTCGGTAACAAACTCAGCGTCTGCTACACGCTCGTTGAGCTTCTTGATGCGATCAAACCATGCGTAGACCTGCTCTTCTTCGTAGGCATTGCTCAGGCTCAATATCGGTGCCGGATGGGGTATCCTTTCGAACCCCTCAGCCGGTGCGGCACCCACCCGCTGAGTGGGCGAATCGGGCGTCTTTAACTCCGGGTGTTCCTCTTCTAGCTCGACAAGTTCGTGAAAAAGCTGGTCGAACTCGTAGTCGCTGATGACCGGGGCGTTTTCCACATGGTACAGGTAGATATGCTTGCGGATTTCTTCTCGCAGTGATTCGGCTTTTGACTCCAGATCGGCTTTTGACATGTGTACCAACCTTGTTGTTGGAAGTGATAGTATGCCCCGGGTGCTTAGGGTCCGGGGATGGCATCCGGGAAAACCGGGTAGAACATCAACCATTCAGCCGGCCTGGCCTGAATGTGAGTTGAGAGGATATCGATAGTCCTTTGAGCCAGGTTGATTACGTCCCGGTCCCTGTCGCCCGATATCTCCGGTTCGAGGATTCTTGGGCCGGTTGCCCTGTATAACCCATCACGCACGTACTCAACCAACCCAACCTTTAAATACGAATCCGTTGTCACTGCAAGTCGAGCATGCCCGATGGGCAGTTTCACTTTATGACCGAAAAATTTCAGCTTTTCGCCTCCCGTGTCCGGCCGGTCAACCCCGGTCAGCACGAAGCCATTTTTGTTCAGCCGCCGAATCGCAACGCGCAAGGACCCCATCGAGATCGGGGTGACGTTGATGTTGAACTTCTTCCGCAGCGCGTTATCGGAGCGGTAGCTGCCTCTCTCATCATGGTATGAGAGCACCTGGATGGGAAGCTCCCGCGTGCCCAACATCATCAGGAACATATTGAAATTGCTTAGATGCCCTCCTGCGTAGACGACACCGTGACCCTGTTCGCGCGCTTCCCAGGCATCTCCAAGGATGTGATCCTCTACGATGATGCTCTGATCGACGTAGTGGGCACCATAGATGACAGATTTGAACCAATCCACATAGTTTTTAGCGGCATGAGTGAAAACCTCTTCGACAACCCCATCCAGCTTTGGCGATCCGTATTCAAGACCACGGATAACCGCCTGATTGCTTCGAACAGCCATGAAGAGCTGCGTGTTCTTGCGCCGCGCCATCAATCGTGCAACCCATTTCCCAAATGCGTATGCCTGTCGCTGGGGCAGCAACCTTGCAATCCATACGCCTAACCATGGCCCAAGCTGGCTGTTAATCAGATCATTCAACATGGAACTTTTGACCGCCTGAGAGTTGATCGAGGTTGTGTCATTGTGTTTGCGAATTCTTGCTCCGAAGCTGCTGGTAAGACTTACGTGCCTGCCACACCATATCGAGGAAACGCACTGAATCCTTTAAAGGATGGAAATAGCTCTTTTTATCGACCGAATAGATCGTACGAATATCGACCCAGGCGATCGGCAGTTTCTTCACAACAGCCTGGGCGACGACGTCCACTTCAAACTCGAATCCTGGGCGCTGGAGGTCCAAACTCTCGAGCAAAGTGCGTGTATGAAGGCGATAGCCACTCTGATTATCGTAGATTTTGATCTGCAGCACCCTGCTCAACAACCACGAGCCGATGCAATTCCCGAGACGCCGGATGAAAGGCATTTTCGAAAAATCACGTCGGCCAATTATCAGCTCACCTTCTCCACGGCGGAATGCATGCACAAACTTCGGAGCCTCAGTAGGATCATGCTGCCCATCGGCATCGATCGTAAGCACCGCATCAAACCCTTCCGCCCGGGCCCACCTGAAACCCGTCGACAGCGCCACACCTTTGCCGCGGTTCACCTCATGCTCGATGACCTCGCACCCTACCGATCTGGCGACAGAAGCGGTCTGATCTGAAGATCCATCATCGACAACCAGAACCGGGAAGTTCTCGACAAGCTCCTCGAGCACCGCACCGATCCGCTCGGCCTCATTCCATGCCGGGACAAGCGCCAGAACTTTCTTTTCGTCTTGCATGAAGCGACACCTGCTTCTTTCTGTTGAAGCCCGCCTGGCGAGATTACAACAGGCCGCTCGGGGTCAGCTTGCCAGTTGAAAATCATCTGGCTGTCAGGCGGACCAACCTCTCCCATTCTAATCTACAGACAGCCGAATTCAAATTCTCGCCATGAAGACAACACGCGGAGATCGGCCATAAATCAGACCCGATTAGATGCTATTTATCCATTGTTCAGATGCGGCCACTTTGCTACACTACAGGCAGTTTGACTTTCGAGGAGGATGCATGAGCGCTGGACGGATTATTGCCTATATCGCCGCTGCCATCTTGATATTTTTCGGCGTTTTATTTATATGGGGCGCGTTTAGCCCCCAGGGTTCGCCAGGCTGGATCCTTGTGGGTATGCTGAGCGTCGGGGCTGGCCTGGGTTTGATCTGGTTGACTGGCAGACGAGCAAAACAGCAAACAGAACTGATCCAGAAGATCGAGCTTTCCGGTGATGTCAATTTGGAGACGCTCACATGCCAGAACTGCGGTGGTGCGCTCACCGTCGACAACATCAAAATGGTTGCAGGTGCGCCGGTTGTGAACTGCCCATACTGCAACTCGTCCTACCAATTGAGCGAAGAGCCGAAGTGGTAGCGACATTATCCCAACCAAGGATTGCATTAAACGCATCGATACTAGCTTTCCTAAGCCTTCACATCGAAGGGATTGGTGACCATGAACCGTTTTCAAGGTTTTAGATCCCAGATTACCCGAACGCTTGCAACCGCGCTCATCACTCTGGCGCTCTTTGTGCTGGTGGCCGCCCCCGCGTTCAGTCAATCCTATTATTTCGGGGTGGATAGGGAAGTAGTTGATGTGTATTGGGAGAGCGACGGTACGAGCCGAATCATTTATGAATTCGTCTTCTCCAATTCGCTTTCTGGCGATCCAATTGACTTTGTCGACGTAGGCACACCCAACAATAACTACGACCTGTCAACCATCTCCGCCACGATCGATGGCCAACCCATTGGACATATTGCACCGTCTGAGTACATCGATGTCGGCGTCGAACTCGGACTGGGCTCGATGGCGATCCAGCCTGGCGAGACCGCCACAATAAGGGTGAGTATCGGGCAAGTTAGCAACGTTCTATACGAGGATACCCAAGAAGATGAATATGCCAGCGCAGTGTTCTCACCCACATGGTTCGACTCTGACCTGGTTACAGGCAGCACCGACCTTACCGTACGGTTTCACCTCCCGCCTCAAGTCCAACCGGAAGAGCCACGCTGGCATAGCTCTCCCAGCGGGTGGCCAGACGATTCACCCGCGACAAGCCTGGACAGCCAGGGTCGCGTTCAGTACACATGGAATAACCCCCAGGCGAATGCCTATACGCAATACACGTTCGGGGCGTCATTCCCCGCTGAATACGTCCCCGAGGGAGCCATCGTTACCACCCCGGCATTCACCATCAATGAGGACCTGATCTTCGGGCTTTGTTGTGGTGGCGGGGTGCTCCTTGGGATCGTCGGCTTCATCGCCCTTGGAGTTTGGCAGAGCCGCAGGCGAAAACTCGACTATCTGCCTCCCAAGTTAGCCATCGAGGGACATGGGATCAAACGTGGTCTAACCGCTGTCGAAGCAGCAGTGCTGCTTGAGACACCGCTTGATAAAGTCCTTACCATGATCCTTTTCTCGGCGATCAAGAAAGGTGCCGCCAAGGTAGTCAAAGAAGACCCACTCGAGGTTGAGCGCTTGGACACCGAGGTCAAGCTTCGGGATTACGAGGAAGAGTTCCTCAAGGTTGTAGCCAAGAAGTCCAGCAATATCAAACGTTCTGAGCTCCAGGACGTCATGGTGCAACTGGTCAAAAGCGTCCAGAAGAAGATGAAGGGCTTCAGTTTGAAAGAAACCCGGGATTATTACCGGGCGATCATGAAGAAAGCCTGGGATCAAATCGAGCAGGCGGAGACACCGGAGGTCAAATCAGAGCGTTTTGCAGATGCGCTTGAATGGACGATGCTCGACCGCAAATTTGATGACCGAACCAAGGATGTCTTTCGAACTGGTCCGGTTTATCTGCCCCCG